>JBGSZD010000099.1:0-2442 GCA_041750575.1 Thiobacillus sp.
GACGCGCGCAACCACCGGACGATACAGCGCCACCAAGGTCTCCCGCGTGGCCGCATCCAGCGGCTGGCGGTTCAGCGCATACAGCGACGTCACCAGTTGCTGCGCGGTGTCCACCGGGCTGGCGAGGGGCAGGCGGGCCAGCCATTCCGCTGTCGCCTTGGGGCGCGTCTCGGCCTTGTGTTGCCGTCCGGAGTCGTCGATATGGGGAACGTTGAGTGTCAGCATGGTTCAGTCGAATACCACGGTTTTGTTGGCATACACCAGCACGCGGCTGTCCAGGTGCCATTTCACCGCGCGCGACAGCACCACCTTCTCCAGGTCCGCGCCCTTGTTGATCAGGTCGTCGAGACTGTCGCGGTGCGAGATGCGCGCCACGTCCTGTTCGATGATGGGGCCGTCGTCCAGCGTTTCGGTAACGTAGTGCGCGGTGGCGCCGATCAGCTTGACGCCGCGTTCGAACGCCCGGTGGTAGGGCTTGGCACCGTGAAATGCCGGCAGAAAGGAATGGTGGATATTGATGATGCGGTTGGGAAAGTGGCGGATGAACTCCGGCGACAGCACTTGCATGTAGCGCGCCAGCACGATGAAGTCGATTTGCTGGGCGCGCAGAATCGCCAGTTGCAACTGCTCGGCCTCGTGCTTGGCGTCCTTCTGCACCGCCAGATACTGGTAGGGCACGCGGTAGGCATCGGCCAGCCAGCGCGTGTCCTCGTGGTTGCGGAGGATGATCGGCAACTCGCAGTGCAGTTCGCCGCTTTGATAGCGATAGAGCAGATCGGCCAGGCAGTGATCGAACTTGGAGACAAACACCGCCAGGCGCGGCTTGCGGCTCGACTCGGCGAGCCGCCACGTCATGCCGAAGCGTTCGGCGATGGGCTGGAAGGCCGCGGCGAAATCCGCCAGGTCGAGATTGAAATCCGCCAGATCCCATTCCACCCGCATCAGGAACAGTTTCAGCTCGGCGTCCTGGTGTTGGTCGGCGTGCAGGATGTTGGCATTATGCAACAGCAGGAAATCGGCGATCGCCGCGACCAGACCTTTCTGGTCGGGACAGGAAATCAGCAGGACGGCGGTATGACGCATGGCGGAACCCGGCGGAAACTGGAGATGGTTTTGCGCGCCATCATAACCAAAATTCCCCTGTGCATCGTGGGGACGCGCGTCTTAACATTCCGTTCAGGTGCCCAGTCGGGTTAAAATCGTTTTTGTTTATTAGTTACTCTTAATAAACTTAAATTATGGGGCTTGCCCGTTTCGCGGGTACAGCACCGGTCAATCAGGGACTTCTCGCATGCCATATTTCACCCAATCCCTCGCCGTGAACCTCACGCTCGCGCTGCTGTTCGTGTTTTCGGTCGTAACCTGGATGCTGATTCTGTCCAAATTCTGGCAGAACACCCGGGGCGGCAAGCGCGATGCCGCCTTCAAACAAGCCTTTTGGGCGGCAAAAAACCTGCACGATGGCGAAGCGGTGGCGCGCGCCCACGGCGGCGACATGGCCGGCCTGGCGGTGGCGGGCTTCGATGCGCTGACGCAGATCAAGGATGTCAGCCTCAGCCTCGACAGCCTGGGCGACCGCAAGGACATCCTCGAACGCACCCTCAAAAGCGAATTGCAGCAAATCCAGCATCGCAAGGAATACGGCCTGATGGCGCTGGCCAGTATCGGCAGCACCGCGCCTTTCGTCGGCCTGTTCGGCACCGTCTGGGGCATCATGCACGCGCTGCAGGACATCAGCCTCGCCAACTCGGCCAGCCTCAATATCGTTGCCGGCCCGGTGGGCGAAGCGCTGGTGGCCACCGCCTTCGGCATCGCCACTGCGATTCCCGCTGTGCTGGCCTACAACTATGGCGTGCGCCGCGTACGCACCACGGTCGCCGGGATCGACCAGTTCGCTACCGATTTCCTGCATCTGATCATGAAGACGCCCTACCACTACGGCGCCCAGGTCGAGACGGCCAAGACCGGCATTGCCGGAGGCAAATAAGATGGCCCTGCTGCCTCAGTCCGACTACGCGCCGATGAGCGAAATCAACGTCACGCCGATGGTCGACGTGATGCTGGTGCTGCTGGTCATTTTCATGGTCACCGCGCCCTTCCTGCTGCAGGCGGTTCCGGTCAGCCTGCCGAAGACCGCACCGGTGGAGAAGCTGCAGCCGATGAAAAAGGTCGAACTCATCATCGACGCCGCAGGCAATGTCTACGTCGACCAGGAACAGGTCGCCGGTGCCGACCTCGAGACCCGTCTGCAGACGCTGCTGAAAGCCGAACCGGAAATGAGCGTGCAACTGAAGGCCGACTACCGCGTCGCCTATGGCCGCATTGCCGAAGTCATGGCGGCGGTCAGCCGCGCCGGCATCACCCGTTTGTCCTTCGTGACCTCATCCGACAGGCTCGATGGCGCGCGCTGAACGCTTCGCCTGGCTGCGCCGCGACGGCGCG
>JBGSZD010000100.1:0-4130 GCA_041750575.1 Thiobacillus sp.
CGGCGCCGCCGGGCGTGGTCTGCTGGATGGGGCGACCGGCGGGGTCGTAGGCGAGGTCGAGCGCGAGTCCGCCGTCCCGGCTTTCTTCCTTGTGCGACAAGCGGCCATGGGTGTCGTAGCGATAACGCTCGTCACCCCCAACGTAGTTGTACATATTGCCGCCAATGTAGTGTTTGATACTCGTCAGGCGGCCGATGGCGTTGGTGCCTTCGTCGTAGAACAGGCGGGCGCGATCACGATCCACGCGAACGATGTCGCCTACTCTGGCGCGACTGAAATCGACCAGGCGATTCAATGCGTCGCGCCCATAGGTAAGCGCGGTGCTTCCGTCCTTGCGGCTAACCAATGCCCCCGCGTCGTTGTACGTGTAGTCGATGGTGCCGCGATCCGCCGAGACTTCGCGGACGACTTCGCCGAAGGCGTTGTAGGTGTAGGTGGTGGCAATGCCTTTGGGATCGGTCACGCTGGCGATGCGGTCGAGGGCGTCGGGGGTTTGCACGGCCTGCCCGCCTGCGGGGTCGGTGATGCGGACGACGCGGTCGAGCGCGTCGAAGCTGCTGGCGGTGGCGTGCGCGAGCGGGTCGGCAACCAGTTTTCGGTTGCCTTGGGCGTCGTATTCGTAACGCGTGGTCTGGCCCTGCGCGCCGATGTCTTTCCACAGTCGGCCCAGGGCGTCGAATTCGCGGCGCTGGGTTTGCGCCAGCGCGCCTGCGGGGTCGAGCACGTCTTCCTTGATGCGGTTGCCGGCGGGGTCGAGGGTGTAGACGATTGTGTTGCCGAGGGCGTCGGCCATCTGCGTCAGACGGTGGGCGGGGTCGTAGGTGTAGGCAAGGAAACTGCCATCGGGCTGGGTGAGCTTGATGAGCTGGCCCACGCCGTCGTATTCGTACTGGGTGGTTTCGCTGCCGGCGGTGCGGGTGCGCAGGCGCTGGCGCGGGTCGTAGGTCAACGTGGTGACGAGGCCGTTGGGGTCGACGATTTCCTCGGGCTGGCCGTGGGCGGTGTAGCGGCTGATCCGGGTGACGTGGCCGAGGGCGTTGGTCACTTGTTTGATCTGGCCGCGACAGCCGAAGTGACCGCCGACGCAGGCTTCGTCGGGGGCGTAGTAGTCGGTGGTGATGAGGTCAGCGACGTCGGTGCGCGGGCCGTTCTCCACTTTTTGCACCAGCACGCCGGGGACGCTGGCGTGGTAGGTGTAGGCGGTGCTCCAGGTGCGGGTTATGTTGAGGATGGTGTCCTTGCTGCTGGTGCTGGTGACGTTGCCGCGCGTGTCGTAGCCGGTGGTGGTTTCGCGCCCGGCTTCGGTGATCTTGGTCGGCAGGCGGAAGGTGGCGTGCCAAGTGGTGAGGATCTTGCGTTCGGCAGTGTTGGGGGCGGGGGTGTAGGTGGCAGGGTCAGCCGGGCAGGCCGTGCCGGATGCCAGGCCTTCGACGCGCGCGGTTTCGAGGTTGCGCGCGAGGTCGTAGGCGTAGCAGGTCTTGTGGCCGTTGAAGTCGGCGCGGGATTTGACGTTGCCGTTGGCGTCGTAAGTCGTGGCGCTGGAAGCCGGGCCGCAGCCGGAGCCGCCGGGCTGGGACTGGCTTACGGTTCTGTCGACATCAAGAACCGTGGTGAAATAAAAAGTACGGGTAGTACCAAGTGGATCGGTGACGGTGGTAGTACCGTCATTTCCATTAAAAAAAAGCGTATTTCGGTCAGCACCGTTAGCGTGCTCGGTGGTTATCGCACGGCCTTTGATGTCGTACTGGAAAGTTGCAAAGCGATCTCCGTTCTCGTCGGAGATGCCGGTCAGCGCATTGGACTGGTTGATTCCAGATGTATGCGCTGATTCGTTGTAGTGATAGGTTTTGCCATGGCCGTCAGGGTACTGGACGGAGACGAGGTTGCTCTGCGCATCGTAACCGTATGTGATGATGCCGCCCACAGGGTCGGTAGCTGTGGCGATGCGCTTGTTGCTGTCGTAGCTGAAGCGGAGTTGACGACCGAAATCGTCAGTCACGGTGTCGAGGGTTTCAGGATCGCCGTCTCCTCCGGTTGCAACGTCGAGGTCGTAGGTGAGGGTTAGAGTGCGGCCAGAGCGGTCGGCGATCGACAACAACTTGCCCGCAGAATTGAAGATTTCGACGGCATCGTCGGTGGCGACATCGTAGCGCCAGCCCGTGCGAATGCCGTTTATGTCTTTTAATTCGGCTAGACGGTCTGTGATATCGCGGTTTGCCAAGCCAGCAACAAACCCGCCGCCACTAGGGCTGAATAAGTACGTTCGCCCATCCTGACGGTAAATGTGTGCGTAACCATAGCTGTCCACCTTGACGGCTTTATCAAAATTCAGAAGCCAATTGCTGCCCACCTGGATTCCGGGGAATGTCCCCAGACTGTTGTAGGCGCGTGCAAGCATCAAGCCACCAGGGCTGCCTGCCAAGATATCCGACTCGTATTGGAACTTGTTGCCTGTTTTAGTATTGACGGGGTTCCCTGTGCCGCAATCTGGAGGAGGACCAACTTTTTTTCCTGATGGTTGGTTTCTATAACAAAACCCTGGCATTCCGTTCACTGTTGGACTGTCTTCTGCGTGCCAACCGGTCGGGCAAGACATCCAGTCAGTAGACGACCAACAAGTGCCGCAAATCACTCCATAATAAAATCCAAAATTATTTGTCCCCATATAAGTACATTCCTGTGGGTCAACATGGCTGGTAGTGGCATACACAGCCCGTCTATTCAACGAATTGATGTACAACGAGGACAACTTGAATTCGTCGCAACTACCCGGAATTGCGCTTGTGGTGGGGTCTTGGGCCACTCGACGAGCAACTTCAGCTTCATAGGCCAACCTCGGGGTACTGTATGTGGCCTCGCCCTCTTCGTAATTTCCCCAAGCGAAGGCTAAGTTGAAGTTCGCCTCTTCACACTCGTAAGTTCCTCCGCGCTGCTGACAATAGCTTTCTAATACCTCCGATTTACTTGCCGATGGATAGATTAAAATCGCGCACAACAGCAGTGCAAGCTGGCTTGAATGCGCAAGTTTTCGCAAAAAGAAAGATCGCGATGACAGGATTTGTCTGAACGCTGGCCATAGCAAGCCAAGATTTCCTGAGACAAGCCCAAAAGCAAAGCCAGCATTTTGTAGCCTAGCTTCATGTACGCCTTGCGCGCACGAACGCATCCCTTTCAACATACCCCTCCCCTTGGCGACTTGCATTTAATTGTTTGTCTTCCGCAGGGTCGGCTCACGTACGTTGCGCGGGCCGTGATGGTAGATTGACTCTAATCGATAGTTTCCGGGTTCGTCAATCGCACCGGTATTTCAACGAACAAAATTCAATCCCTGCCTCGGCAATCAGGGCCGATTATGCCGCGACAAGCTCTCATGTAGCCCTTCGCCTAACTGCTATTTCCATCACCACTAATCAACCCAGCGCCCGCCCCACAAACACCACCGCAATCGTCAACAGCCCGATGACGAGGTTGATGCCGATCAACTGGCGAATCTGGCCGAGTGCGGCGCCACCGGCTTTCCAGTCCTGCGCGACGACGGCGCGTTTGAGTTTTTTGTATGGCGCGAAAAAGACGTGGCCGAAGATCAGCATCATGACGACGCCGAGGACGAGCATGGTCATCGCATAGTGCGGAGCGGCCATTCCACCGAAGGCCATGAGCATGTGCAGGCCGCTGAGCAGGATGAGGACGACCGACGCCCACACCCAGGGAAAGAACTTGTCGAACACGCCGGCCCACAGGGTGAGGCGCTGCGGCGGTTCGAGCACGCTGGCGGCGACGGGGCGCAGGGCCATGTAGGCGAAGAACATGCCGCCCACCCAGACGACGATGCCCAGAACATGGAGCAGATACGAAAGTTGCATGCGGCTTCCTTTAAAACAGGGTTGATTGATCGAGCACGAGTTTAACCGGGGCGAAGCTGCGGCGGTGGTGCGGGCAGGCGCCGTGGGCCTTGAGCGCGGCCAGGTGCGCGGCGGTGCCGTAGCCCATGTGTTGGGCAAAGCCGTAGGCGGGATAGTCGTCATGCAGGCTGCACATGAAGCGATCGCGCGCGGTCTTGGCCAGGATCGAAGCGGCGGCGATCGCGGCCACCTTGTCGTCGCCCTTGACCACCGCCTGCGAGCGCCATG
>JBGSZD010000101.1:0-4975 GCA_041750575.1 Thiobacillus sp.
ATAGGCGGTGCCGGCGATGCGTGCCACGCCGACGATGAGGATGTGCGGGGTGCTGGCGTACGCCTTCTGCAGCAGCGTGTCGCGGTTGCTGTCGACCACGTAGGGCAGGTTTTGCCCGGCCAGCCAGGTGTGCAGCGCGGAGGCGCTCCATGACGTGTCGCGGTAGACGGCATCGAGCTGGCGCGTCAATGCGGAACGGCCGCGTTTCAATTCCAGGTGCATGGCCGCGCGGGAAAATTCGAACATCAGCTTCGGCGCCATCGGCTTGCCGTCGTTGATGGCCAGGATCAGGCTGTCGCTGTCGGCAGGGATCGCGCGTCCGGACTGCGGGTCGATCACGCCGGCGAGTGCGCCGGGGCCGAGATAGGGGACGACCGTGCCTTCAGCCAGGCCCGTCAGGATGGTTTCGAAGCGGGAATGCATGGATAACTCCTCGTGTGGGCGACACGAGGAGTGGTGCAAGAAGCGGGCCGCAGCGCGAAGCACGGCGCGGCGCGGGTTTGCGGGCCATGGTGAATGTCGGGTTTGCGCCAAGGGTGGAAAGGCTGTCGCAAACGGCCCGATGCCTGACTATATTGTCAGGACCTGCCCGCAGCGTTGAATGGCTTCCTGTCACGCTCACCGGCGCAGCCCTGTCGCGGAAGGCGGAGCAGGCAGACAAACAGGGCGCTCCACTGAAAGGAGGCATGCCATGAAAAGATTCATGCAATGGGCGCTGCTTGCGGTGCCCTTGTTGTTTGCGGGAACGGTGTTCGCGCGTACCCCCGCCCCGGCCGGCGCCGCTGTCTACTTCATCGCGCCTGCCAATGGCGATGTCTTGACCAGTCCCGTTACCGTGAAATTCGGCCTGAAGGGGATCGGCGTGGCCCCTGCGGGCGTCGACAACCCCAAGACCGGCCATCATCATCTGCTGATCGATGTGGCGAAGCTGCCAGCGATGGACGGTTCGATTCCCGCGGATGTGAACCACAAGCACTTCGGCGGCGGCCAGACCGAGACAACCGTCGAACTCGCGCCGGGCACGCATACCCTGCAGCTGCTCCTGGGTGACATGAACCATATCCCGCACGATCCGCCGATTCTTTCGGAGAAGATCACCATCACGGTGAAATAGACCGGTTCAAGGGGGCGCCCATCCAAGTAGGCGGCGGGCGCCCGTGCGTGCGGGTTCAGCTGGTCGAATAGCCCATTCCATATACCCCACCCACCACCACGAACTCGTCCTTGCCTCTGGGCGTGCCCGGCAGATTGCGGCCGACAGCAGTCGTTATGCGCTTTTCTGTTGTTTACGCCAGGCTGCCGGCGGCTGTCCGAAGTGCCGCCTGAAGCTGCGGCTGAAGGCGGCTTCGGATTCATAGCCGGCCTGTTCGGCGATGCGTTTCATCGGAAGCATCGATTCCTTGAGGTTTTGCGCCGCCAGTTGCAGGCGCCAGTGTGTGAGGTACTGCATGGGCGGTTGTCCGAGAAAGTGTCGGAAACGGCCGGCCAGAACGCTGCGCGAGACGCCGACACGGCGCGCCAGCCCGTCGACATCCCATGGCGCCAGTGGCGCCGCGTGCAGGCATTTCAGCGCCCCTCCGACAACCGGGTCGTTCAGTGCGGCGAACCAGCCCACCTCGTCGGACGAGAGGCTCTGCATGTGGGTGCGCAATATCTCCACGAACAGCAGCTCGGTCAGCAGCGGCATCACGCAGCGTGCGCCGGGGCGGGCCTGGCATGCCTCATGGGCGGTATGACGGATGGTGCCGGCCAGCCATTCGCCCCCGGGGGTGGTTGAGGGGCTGACATGGATGACGCCGGGCAGGTGGCGCAGGATGGGATGGAAGAGCAGCTCGTCGCATTGCAGGAAACCGCAGACCAGCTGGGTGGTCGCGCCTTCGCCGCCATGCCGGAGAACCTGGATACCCTCCCACGGCGGCGGTGGCACCAGGGTTCCGACCGGCACGGTGTCGGAACGGTTGCGTCCACTCAAGACGTGGGCGTTGCCGTAGGGCAGCAGCACCGCGTCTCCCTCGTCCAGCCAGACCGGCTCATGCCCCTCCATCTCCAGCCGGCAGCCACCCTGGGCAATGATATGGAAGGGGATGATGGTGCGTTCGCTGCGCAGGCGCAGCATGTGTGCCAGCAGGCAGGCATCGGGGGTGAGTATGGACCAGGGTTCGCGGAATTCGGTGCGAAGAAACACCGCACCCGACAGGTGCATGCTGCCTAGGAGGTCGGAAAGCAGGTCGGTGGAGGCCGGCGTTTCGGGCAAAACTCGCGGTGTTTCGGTCATGGCCACCTCCCGGGACGTTTACTAGCATGGTAGCAAGTGATGGCGGTGAGTCATCGCCAAGAACTCAACACTCTTGAGAAGGAGACGAGTCATGCTGCTACATCGGGAAATCAGTTGGTGGTATTGGGCCGTGACCACGGCATTACTGTTTTATGGTCTGGCGGGCAACCCGGTTGGATTCTGGCTGGCGATCAGCCTGTCCGCAATTCAGATCGTGCACTTCGGCCTGCGTGAGGGCGGTTTCTCCGCTTTTCCCGTCCAGGTTCGGCTGGCCTACACTGCCATGCTGCTCCTGTTTCTTTGGCCCCCTCTCAACATCCTTTTCTGGATTCCCGCCGTCGGCACCCTCGCCCAGGTTCTGTTCGGCTATTGCACCCTGGCCCGCTGTCTGTCCCTCATGCCATGGAACAGGAGCGAGCCCATATCCCTCGCGCTGGTGCGCAGGACCTTCCTCTCCCGGCCTGTCAAGGGCAGCGTGATGCAAGGTCTGCCCGCCCTGCGTCGATCCACAACCTAAGGCAAGGAGCACATCATGAGCGCAGAATTCAACGAAGTCCTAATCCACCTGAACGAGACCGTCGACGAAGATATGCTGGGCAATATCGAGCAGGACATCCGCCAGGACCCAGGCGTCATCTCGGTCGGCCATCGCCCGCGCCAGCAGCACCTGATGGTGGTGGTCTACGATACGGCGGTGGTGCGGGGCGCCAACATCCTTCGCCACTTCAGGGAGCGCGGTTTGCACGCTCAACTGGTCGGGATGTGACATTCGCTGCGTGTCCTGCGCCAAGCCTATCCGGTGGGCAGCCGCTCCGGTCCTGACAGTGGCACCAGCTCACCGGTCCACCAAGACATGTTCGCGCGGCGATCGCAGCCCCGCATGATTCATGCCGTTCAGGAGGTAGACCATATGAACGCGTGCCCACCTCCTTGTCTCAGATGCTGGCGTACCTTACCTCGTACACGCCCCCGATCGCCACGAACTCGTTTTCGCCCTTGAGCACGCCCGGCAGCAGCCGGGGGAAGAAAAACACCTTGGGCAGCGGCACCTGCACCTCGAGGATGAAGTCGCCGAATTCGCCCGCGCGCTCACGCTCGGTGGTGAAGGAGTTGAGGTTGTTGAGCAGCACCACGCGCCGGCCGCGCGGCCCTTCCCGCAGCACCTCGTAATCCGTGAGACGGTTGACGCCGCGGTAGAGCGTGAGGTGGGTCTGGCCCGGACGCTGGCGGCCCAATTCATGCTGGCAATAGCTGTAGAGCAGGTCGAGTTGGGCTTCCAGCGCGTTGGCGCCGTAAAGCCCGCGGCTGCGCGCCTCCAGATAGTGGCGATAGGTGGCACCGGAAAAATCGCGAATGGGACCGCCGTGGTGGCGCGGCAGCAGGCCGAAGCGCGATTCCACCCAGCCCTTGAGAACCGCGCCTTCCTGGCCATCCGAATCGAAGGCCCAACCACGCATCAGGCGCAGATAGCTGGCGCGGGCGCGATCATGTGCCGTCTCGCTGTAGCCCGCCTCCTCGGGATGATCGAGACTGAATTCCGCCGCCATGTGGGCCATGAAAAGGTGCGCGCGTTGGCGAGGGTCGGGCAGTGCATCCAGGGCGGCAAACAGGCCGCGATGCAGTTCTTCGACGCCGTCCAGCTTGAGCGGCACGGGGTGCTGCTGAAAGCTGAGGCTGCCCAGAATCGAGGCGGGCAGGTTGCAATGGTTGATCGGCAGGCGCGCGCCGATGGGCAGGCTGTCCGGCCTTGTCGATACCCCTACAAAGACCGGGTCATTGTTGTGTCCGACACCCGTAATAGAGGTGGGGGCAACCTCAGCATTCTCTTTCATATCAGGTGCTTAGCAGCTCTGTCGCGGCTTGGCATGACGCTTGCGATATCCCTGGTGCGAACTGAATATTTCAATCGCACCGTTTACACACAAGGAGAGTGACATGGCTCGTCTGCGTCAATGCGCGATTTATGGCAAGGGGGGTATTGGCAAATCGACCACTACCCAGAATTTGGTGGCCGGCCTCGCTGAAGCCGGCAAGAAAGTGATGATTGTGGGCTGCGATCCCAAGGCGGATTCTACCCGCCTGATCCTGCACGCAAAAGCTCAGAACTCCATCATGGAGATGGCGGCCAATGCCGGTTCCGTGGAAGACCTGGAATTGGAAGACGTGATGAAGGTCGGTTATCGCGACATCAAGTGCGTGGAATCCGGCGGTCCTGAGCCCGGAGTCGGCTGTGCCGGTCGTGGCGTGATCACCGCGATCAACTTCCTGGAAGAAGAGGGCGCGTACGAAGAAGACCTCGACTTCGTGTTCTACGACGTGCTCGGCGACGTGGTGTGCGGTGGTTTCGCCATGCCGATTCGCGAGAACAAGGCGCAGGAAATCTACATCGTCTGTTCCGGCGAAATGATGGCCATGTACGCCGCCAACAACATCGCCAAGGGCATCGTGAAGTATGCGAACTCCGGCAGCGTGCGTCTGGCGGGTCTGATCTGTAACAGCCGCAACACCGCGCGTGAAGACGAGCTGATCATGGAACTGGCGCGCCAGCTCGGCACCACCATGATCCACTTCGTCCCCCGCGACAACGTGGTGCAGCGCGCCGAGATCCGCCGCATGACCGTGATCGAATACGAACCGACTGCCCACCAGGCACAGGAGTATCGCGATCTGGCCAACAAGATCATCGAAAACAAGAATTTC
>JBGSZD010000102.1:0-8142 GCA_041750575.1 Thiobacillus sp.
GCGCAGGCCGGCGCGGGCGATCGGCTCACCGGCATGGCGGCGGCGCTTGTGGGCCAGGGAATGACAGCAGGCGATGCACTGGAAGCGGCCGTCTGGTTGCATGGCAACACGGCTTAGGACACTGCGTCCTGGTACGGCGAAGGTGAGATGCCGTGTAAGCCCACGCCCGTCTGGGTAGATCTTTTTGCCACTTACGCTGTTAAGTAAGTCAATCCCCTACCGATACCAAGTCTATAGACCTCTATCCCGTATAAAAGGGATATCCATGAATAAATTGAATACATGAAGCTGGGTACGCCACACCTCGGGATGGGCGTCCGGATCGGGATCGGCTTTGTCGTCGTTCTCGGGCTGATGGTCGCGCTAAGTGCGATCGGCTTGCGCTATGTGGCCGAGGCCAACCAGCATCTGAAGAATATCGCCGAAAACAACAACATCAAGATCGAGCTCGCTACGGAGATGCAGAGCGCGCTGCGCGAGCGCGCGCTCGCCATGCACGCCCTGCCCATTCTCGCCGACCCGTTCGACAAGGACGCCGAGATACAGCGTTTCAACGCTCAAGGCGCCAAGTATGTCCAGGCGCGGGATCGCCTCAAAGGCATGCCCCTCAGCAAGAAAGAAAGCGAAATCCTGACCCGCATCCTCGATCTGACCCGCGAGGCCCAGCCCGAGGTGCAAGCCGTCGTGGAGATGTCCACATTCAATGACAATCAGGCAGAAATTTTCGACCGGATACGCAATGTGGCCATGCCCAGACAGCGCGCCATCGCCGAACAAGTCGGTGTCTTGCTTGATATGCACGACATGCAACTGCCTGCCAGCATTCACGCGCTGCTTGCAGAGACGGGCATCTCCCCCAGGAAACTCACGCTTGAAATCACCGAGAGCGCGGTCATGGCCAACCCCAACGACGGGCTCGCCATCCTCACCGAACTCGACCGTATGGGGGTGACGCTCGCCATCGACGACTTCGGCACCGGCTACTCTTCACTTGGCTATCTCAAGCGCCTGCCGGTCGACGAGCTGAAAATCGACAAATCCTTTGTGATGGATATGGAAGAGAACGAAAACGATGCCGTGATCGTGCGTTCCACCATCGACCTCGCGCACAACCTGGGACTCAAGGTCACCGCCGAAGGGGTGGAAACCCAGGACGCCTGGGACACACTCGGCATGCTCGGTTGCGATTATTCGCAGGGTTTCTTCATGGGCAGACCGATGCCCGCGGAAAAGCTGGAGACATGGCTAGAAGAATCGGCATGGTCCAGAATTTCGAAGGGCGCACTTTACGTCGTTTGAGTTCGCGCTAGAAACGCATCGCTTGATACACTAAACACTTGGGCCTGTCAGCACACTCGGCTCTTCAGATACGCCGCGAAATCTTCGCTGACTTCGCTATGCTTCAGCGCGTATTCCACCGTGGCCTGCAGATAGCCGAGCTTGCTGCCGCAGTCGTAGCGGACGCCGTCGAAAGCATAGGCCAGCACCTGCTGTTCTTTCAGCAAGGCGGCGATGGCATCGGTAAGTTGCAGTTCACCGCCGGCACCGGGTTTGAGGTGCTGGATGTGATGAAAGATACGCGGGGTGAGGATGTAGCGCCCGACTACGGCAAGATTTGACGGCGCATCCTCGGGTTTGGGTTTTTCGACGATGGCGTTCACGCGCGACACCCGATCGGCCATGGGGCTGGCGTCGACGATACCGTAGGACGCGGTGTCCTCGGGCGCCACCTGCTGCACGCCAAGCACCGAGCACTGGTAATAGCCGTATTGATCGACCATCTGCTTCATGACCGCCGGGCTGCCGTCGATCAGGTCGTCGGCGAGGATGACAGCGAAGGGTTCGTTGCCAACCACCGGCTGCGCGCACAGCACCGCGTGGCCGAGGCCCAGCGCTTCGGCCTGGCGGATATAGATGAAATTAACGCCGGCCGGGCGGATCGACTGCACCAGGTCCAGATCGCGATTCTTGCCGCGCGCGGCCAGTTCGGTTTCCAGTTCGTAGGCCTTGTCGAAGTGGTCTTCGACCGTGCGCTTGGTTCGGCTGCTAATGAAGATGATGTCGGTGATGCCGGCGTCCATGGCTTCCTCGACGGCATACTGGATCAAGGGCTTGTCGACGATCGGCAGCATTTCCTTGGGGCTGGCCTTGGTGGCGGGCAGGAAGCGGGTACCAAGACCGGCTACCGGAAATACGGCTTTTTTGACTTTTTGCATGTCTCTTCTCTGGCTATCCTTGGATTCAGGCCTTTGGTTCAATAACCTAACGTGTGCTGCTCGCTTTAATTTGGTGAACATCTATCAAGCCTCTTGGTCCACAAACCATATCGGCTTCTCATAGATGTTGTTTTAATATTTTCTCTAAATTTCTTTTAGCGCGATCTCGCCGTTTTTTCTGTTCATCAAGTCCAGCAACTGCTGAAAGGTACTCAGCAACATAACTAGCGCACGCTGTATCAGCGATTTGCGAAACAAGCTCTTTTAATTTCATCCGCACATCCTCATCGGATGACGCAAGCAAGTCATCTTGACCTGACAATATTCCAATTTGATGTTTGCATAATTGGCCAAATTCGCCTGCTTTGCATGTGCATAAGGCTAGAACCTTGTCGCCCTGCTTTTCTACCGAGACTACATAAACCGATGAACCATCGCTGCTAAGCACTTCAAAGTCCACGCTCACGCTCCCAGATCCAAGTCCAGTTGAGTTTTAGGCTTGATCAGATCAAACAACTCAGCCTCAGAGAGAATGCGCACTCCAAGGCGTTGAGCATCCTGTAACTTTGATCCGGCTTTTTCGCCAGCGACTAAGAAACCAGTTTTCTCGGACACTGAGCCCGTAACCCTTCCACCATTGTCCTCAATCAGTTTTTTCGCATCGTCCCTACCCAGGGATGGCAATGTTCCTGTGATAACAAATATTTTCCCCTCTAGAGGACCGATTTTATCCGCTATGAGCCGCTCATTTGTCTGAGTCCAATGCATACCAAACTCGATCAACTGTTTATTAATTTCCTCCAAGCGTTCTCGACTTGTCGTCAGGTATTCGTGAAGTTTTTTTATGCCCTTTTCGGTGATCTTGCTTTTTTTGATCTCGGGGTTTGAAGCAAGCTCAGTCTCGCTTGCGTTCATCAACCTTTGAAGGTCGTTTCCAAATGTGTCTGCGACTTTCTCAGCCAGCCCTTTGCCGACACCCTCCAAATAGAATATTTTTTCAATCCATATCGCCAAAGATGGTTTGGGCTTCAAACGGGCAACATTCACAGCACGTTCAGGCTCCCAACTAACTCCTGCCTCGATTAGTTGGTTGATTACTATCGAGTTGCCAGGATTCTGAAAAAAGCCTGCAACAGATTGTGCTAGTTCCTTATCAATTCCTGGCAGAAACCTCAGCGTTTCCGGGTATGCCTTACGAAGGCGGTCGAGAGAACCAAGAATAACCGCAAGCTCCTTAGCATTTGTTTCACCGACCCCTGGGATTCCAAGAGCAAAAATGAATCGGCTCAATGAGGTCTTCTTACTCGTGTCAATATTTTCGAGCAGGTTGCTAGCCGATTTTTCAGCAACACGCACCAACCCAATTAGTTGCTCAAATTTCAGGTTATACAAGTCAGCCGGATTTTTGACCATCTCAGCATCCACAAGTTGATCAATTAGTTTCTCGCCAAGCGCATCGATATTCATTGCCTTGCGGGAACAGAAATGGAGAAGCGCCTGTTTTCTCTGCGCTGAGCATGTGAGTCCACCTTCACAGCGATAGACAACCTCTGTAATGCTTTTTGATTTCGTCTTGAGTCGCTGTTCTTTCGTTATTCGTACAACTTCTGAACCACAAACTGGACATTTGTTTGGCAGCTGATACTTAGTTGTATTACTCGGTCTTCTCTCAATTACAACTTGCACTATTTCGGGGATCACGTCACCAGCACGACGCACGATGACGGTGTCCCCCTCACGCACATCAAGCCTGTCAATTTCGTCCTGATTATGTAGGGTGGCATTAGACACAGTCACACCACCAACGAATACTGGTTTGAGTCTAGCAACGGGTGTTATAGCCCCCGTCCGCCCAACCTGAACCTCTATAGCCTCAACGACTGTAAGCTCCTCCTGTGGCTTGAACTTATGTGCCAATGCCCATATTGGTTCTCGAGTACGAAATCCCAGTTCGGCTTGAAGTTCAAGTGAATTTACTTTGTAAACCACACCATCAATATCAAAAAGCAGGCTGTCACGTTTGCCTTTGATTTCACCATGAAATTTAATCAGGTCTGGGTATCCAACGCAGACACGACGTTCACTGCATACAGGAATATCTAATTTGGACAACTCATCCAATAATGCACTGTGAGTTGAAGGAAGCTGCCAACCAATGATCTCGCCAATGCCGTATGCATAAAACGATAGTGGCCTCTGAGAAGCAATTGTTGGATCGAGTTGGCGAATGCTGCCGGCTGCACCATTGCGCGGATTAACCAGCAAAGTTCCTCCAATAGAACGTTGTTTTTCGTTGTAGCGATTGAAGTCCAGTCGGCTCATATACACTTCACCGCGCACTTCAAGTACGGCTGGTGGTTCGGAAGTTTTTAACCGCAGTGGAATGCAATGAATAGTTCGGACATTCTGGGTAACGTCCTCCCCTGTTTCTCCATCACCGCGCGTTGCTGCCTGTACCAGTTTGCCATTTTCGTAACGAATATTGACAGCCAGACCATCGAATTTCAGCTCTGCTGAGTATTCAATAGGTGGATCTGAATGTTTTAGTCCAAGTTTGTTGCGAACTTTACGGTCAAAATCAATTGCACCCTTTTCACTATCGTCTGGCTCTGTCTCAATCGACAGCATCGGCACCACGTGACGCACCGACGCGAAACCGTCAAGCGGTTTGCCGCCGACACGCTGAGTGGGCGAATCGGAAGTGACGAGTTCGGGATAGTCGGCTTCGAGCGCCTGCAGTTCGCGGAACAGCCGGTCGTATTCCGAATCCGGAACCGTCGGCTGGTCGAGCACGTAGTAGGCGTGGTTGTGACGCTCGATTTCCTGGCGCAGCGCGGTCGCGCGCGCCAGCACCTCGGGCGACGCCGCCATCAGGTGAACAGACGCAGCGCCCGCCGGGATCCGGATGGTACGCCGCGCGCTTCCATGCGTTCGTAGATGTGCAGGAGCTGGGTGCGGATTTTTTCGATGCCGGTGTCGGTCAGCGGGCGCAGGTTGTCGTCCACCAGAATGCCGCCAACCTCGTTGGCCAGCTTGCGACCGAACGCGACCATGCCGTCGAACACCTTGAGGCCATCCGGTACGCGCGGCACGTCGAACTGCAGGGTCACGCCCTGCGAGGTCTGGCCCTCGATCACCTGCGCGCTGAACGGTTCGGCGTCGTGGTTGCACAGGGCATAGAGCGGTTCGCTGCGGCTGTCGAGTAACTGAAACACGCCGTCCATGCCCAGCACCATGCCGCTGCTTTCGGCTTCGCGCACGATGCGTGTCAGGTTCACCGAGCCTTCGCCGCGCGCCACCACGTTGAGGCCGATCAGGACATCGACGTCGACGCAGAAGCGGTCGATGGCCTGGGCACGCTCCATGGCTTCGACCCCATCATCGCAGGCGATACGCAGGCCATGAGATTGCGCCACGGACTGCAGCAACCCGCACAGGGACGCGATCTGGTCTTCCTGCACCGCGCCATTGCGGTCGGCCAGTTGCAAGGTCACCACCACCTGTTGATAGTGGACGTCGCGCCAGGGCTGGACTTCTTCCCATTCGGTCGCACCGACCGGCAAGCCGGCCCAGCGAACCGTCTTGCCCAGGGTGCGGGCGTGGTTGAAGGCATCGGCGAATACATTCGCCAGTACGCCATCGCTGCCGATGCGGATGCGGTATTCGATCAGTTCGTCGTACGGTGCTGGTGCGACTGGAGCGGCTGGGCTGGCAGGTTGCGGCCGGGGCGGCGCAGGGACGGCAACCGCAGGATGCGGTGCTGGCGATGCGGGTTCCGGCGGCGGCGATGGAACGGCAGACGCTACCACCGGCGTCATATCGGCATCGATTTGCAAATGGGGTTCGTTGATCTCGGTAGCGTCATTCACCAAGCCGGCATCGAATGTCGGCTCACGCAATGCGGGCTCGATGCGGCCGTGCACTTCGCGCGGTACCGCGCCGGACTGCATCAGCACATCGGCCATCGGCGTCTGGAAGGCCGCGTTCGCCTGTTTACGGAAACGGCGCTCCTGAATCCAGTTGAATAGCAGCACCGCCGCGACGACGACTGCGCCGATGATCAACAAGCTGATTTGCAAATCACTCATTCGTTTTTCCCGACTGAACGGATTGAGCAGCCACTACTCGGACGAACCATTCGTCCGGCGCAATCATGCCCAGCTCATTACGCGCACGCTCTTCGATCGCATCGCGCCCCTGCTTGAGGTCGCCGAGCTCGGCCAGCAAGCCCGCATTGCGGGTTTGCAGACGCTCGTTCAGCGCCTGCTGGGTATCGCTTTTTTGCTTGCGCTCACGCACTTTCAGCCAGCCACCCTCGCCCAGCCACAGCGGGTATTGCAGCAGCACGATCGCGGCAGCCAGTGCCCAGGTGAGCCCCTGGCTGCGTATGCGCGTGAGCCATTCAGCCGCGCTGGCGGAAAGCATCGCGTCCAGGATAGCTCGCCGTGTCGCCGAGTTCTTCCTCGATGCGCAACAGCTGGTTGTACTTGGCCATGCGGTCGGAGCGCGACAGCGAGCCGGTCTTGATCTGGCCCGCGTTGGTCGCCACCGCGAGATCGGCGATCGTGGTGTCCTCGGTTTCGCCCGAACGGTGCGAAATCACCGAGGTGTAGCCGGCCTGCTTGGCCATTTCGATCGCCTGGAAGGTTTCCGACAACGTGCCGATCTGGTTGACCTTGATCAGGATCGAGTTGGTGATGCCTTTCTCGATACCCTCTTTCAAGATTTTGGTATTGGTCACGAAGAGATCGTCGCCCACCAGTTGCACGCGCTTGCCGAGCTTGTCAGTAAGCGTTTTCCACCCGTCCCAATCGGCTTCAGCCATGCCGTCCTCGATGCTGATGACCGGATACTTGTCGCACCAGGCCGCGAGGTAATCGGTGAACTGTGCCGAAGTCAGCTTGAGTTTTTCGGAGTCGAGGTGATAGAGGCCATCCTTGTAGAACTCGGACGCAGCGCAGTCGACGCCGATGGCGACGTCGATGCCGGCTTGCAGACCGGCCTTTTCAATCGCCTGCACGATCAGCTTGAGTGCTGCTTCGTGCGATTCCAGATTGGGGGCGAAGCCGCCTTCGTCGCCGACGGTCGTCGCCATGCCAGCGTCGTCGAGCAGCTTTTTCAGCGCATGGAAGACTTCGGCACCGTACCGTAGCGCTTCGCGGAAGCTCGGCGCGCCGACCGGAATGATCATGAATTCCTGCATGTCGATGTTGTTGTTGGCGTGCGCGCCGCCGTTGATGATATTCATCATCGGCACTGGCAGTTGCATCGGTGCCGCGCCGCCGAGGTAGCGGTAGAGCGGCAAACCAGCCTGCTCAGCCGCAGCACGCGCACACGCCATCGACACCGCCAGGATCGCGTTGGCACCGAGGCGCGATTTGTTCTCGGTGCCGTCGAGGTCGATCATGGTCTTGTCGATGAAGGCCTGGTCCTCGACGTCGAGACCGATGATGGCTTCGCAGATTTCAGTGTTGACGTGCTCGACGGCTTTCAAAACCCCCTTGCCGAGGTAGCGCGACTTGTCGCCGTCGCGCAGTTCGATGGCTTCGCGGCTGCCGGTGGATGCGCCGGACGGCACGGCGGCACGCCCCAGCACGCCGGATTCCAGCAGCACGTCGGCTTCAACAGTGGGATTGCCACGGGAGTCGAGAATTTCCCGGGCGACGACATCAATAATTGCGCTCAATTTCTTTCCTTAGGTTCAAATACAAGAACGATGGCGGACAGTCGTCCGCCCGCTCCTCCGTTCAGACTTTCATCATTTTGTGTTCGATAAACCCGCGCTGTTTCACCAGCACGTCGATTTCCTTCAGCGTTTCCAGCAATTCCTTCATCATGCCCAGTGGCCACGCGTTGGGGCCGTCCGACAGTGCGCACGCCGGATCGGGATGTGTTTCGGCGAACAGGCCGGCGACGCCGGTGGCCA
>JBGSZD010000103.1:0-3920 GCA_041750575.1 Thiobacillus sp.
GCTTCGCCATCGCCAGCCCGGCGCTGGCCGCCGGCACCACCTTCACCAACGGTGACTTCGCTGGCGGCAGCCTCGCCAACTGGACCACCGCAGGCGACGTGCTCGTCGTCGGCACCAACAAGGTGGCTGCCATGACTACCGCCTCCGTGCTCTCCGATGACGACTTCCCGCTGCCTGCCGGATTCAACAACAACTCTGGCACCGCGGCGGTGGACTTCGCCTACGCTGCCGATCTGGCCGGTATTTCCTTCACTAGCCTCGACGCCGCAGGGGGCGATTTCACCTACGAAGGCTCGGCCATCCGCCAGGACTTCTTCGCCACCGCCGGCGACACCCTCACCGTGAGCTTCGACTGGACCTTCCTGTCGGCCGACACCGCCATGGCCGACTTCGCCTTCGTCGCCATCAACGATACCGTGGTCAAGTTCGTGGACGCCTTTAGCGCCCCCGCTGCCAGCCAGTTCAACACCACCTTTGGCGACTTCGACGACGTCACCTGGGGCTGGGCCTCCGCCACTTACACCTATACCGCCACGAGCACCGGCGCGGTCTCGCTGGTGCTCGGCGTGGTGGATATCGGCGACTACAGCGGCACCTCCGAACTGCGCGTGGACAACATCGCCGTGACCGCCGTCCCCGAACCCCGCGACTGGATGCTGATGCTCGCCGGCCTGGGTCTGGTCGGTGTGATGGTCGAGCGCAGCAAGCGCCGCAGCATCTGAATCTGTTTTGTCGCCGCGTGGGAGCGCGGCGATTTTCACGTGCCTGGTTATTTGATTTTGGAGAATTTAAATGAACAAAACTTTGCTTGCACTCGCCTTGGTAGCGGTTTCCGCCCAGGCTCACGCCCTGACCACAGGCGATATCGCCTTTACTTCGTTCAACGCCGATGAAGATGGCCTTTCCTTTGTCACTTTCACCGACATCGCCGCGAACACCTCGATCTACTTCGGCGACAACGAGTGGGATGGCAGCGCCTTCAACACCGGCGAGAGCTACAGCGTGTGGAACTCCGGTGCCTCGACCATCACCGCTGGCACAGTGATTCGCTTGATCGCCTATGACATTGCCACACCCTCCGCTTCGGTGGGTAGCTTGGCGCGCGTGACCGTGGCCAGCAACACAAACTGGGGCATCTCAAACTCCGGTGAAACCATCTACGCTTATCAAGGCGCTTCAGCCACCGCGCCGACGACCTTCCTTGCTGCGATCACCAACGGTACATTCGCTGCCAATGGCCCCCTGACCAGTACAGGCCTGACAGATGGCGTGAATGCAATTACATTGCCGAGCTCCAGCGATTACTACGAATACAACGGCATTCGCTCTGGCGAGCTTACCTTTGCCGCCTATAAGGATGATGTTGCCAACATCGGCAACTGGACTGGCCACGATGGTACGGGGAACCCTGATTTTGGCGCCACCATCCCCAACACCACCGCCTTCAGCGTGACCGCCGTCCCCGAAGCCTCGACCTACGGCATGATGCTGGCCGGTCTGGGTCTGGTGGGCTTCATGGCACGTCGCCGTAACAGCAAATAAACAGCAACACTCAAATACGATGACCGTTTGAATGCGGTCGTCGTATTTTTTGAAAGCGCCCAATATGAACAAGACAACCATCCTCAGCCACATCCTGTTTGCTGCTATGGCTACCCTGGCAGGCACCCATGCCCAGGCAGCCGTCACTTCCATTAATCTGGGCAACTACGCCGTCAGCGGCACCTACGCGCTCGACACCCTGAGCGACATGGGTCTGGAAGCCTCCGCCGTTACCTATGCACGCGACCGCAATTCGCTGTTTTTTGTCGGCGATGAGGGCATGGGTGTGGTGGAAATTTCGCTGACCGGCCAGACGCTCGGCAGCATGACTTTCAGCAACTGGCCTGTGGCCAGTTCCAACAACGATGCTGAAGGCCTGACCTATCTCGGCGGCGGCGTGCTGGTCGTGGCCGAAGAGCGCTTGCAGGATGCCTTCCGCTTCAACTATGTGGCAGGCGGCAGCGTTGCACTGGCGAGCGCCGATTATGTGTCCATCGCCGCGACGGTTGGCAACGTGGGCACCGAAGGCATCAGCTACGACCCACGTAATGGCAGCTTCGTCTCGGTCAAGCAGGACAATCCGCAGGCGGTACTGGCAGGCAATCTTACGTTTTCCCCCACCGGCGGCGTGTCGTCGATGACGGCACTGTTCGACGCGGATAGCGTGCTGGGTCTGGCCAGTCTGTCGGACGTGCAAACCCTGTCGCCTGTGGATGCACTGACCGGCACTGCGGCCGCCGACAACCTGCTGATCCTGAGTCTCGATTCCAGGAAGCTGATCGAGATCAATCGCAGCGGCGACATTCTGAGTTCCTTCGATTTGTCGGGTGTCACTGCTCAGGCCATCGAAGGCGTGACAGTTGACCAGAATGGCACCATCTATCTGGTTGCCGAAGACTCGGGCACGCCCAATTCGAAGCTGTTTGTATTGACCGCTGCCCCTGTCCCCGAAGCCGAAACCTACGCCATGATGCTCGCCGGTCTGGGCCTTGTCGGCTTCATGGCTGCGCGTCGCCGCCAGGCATAAGCGCTCCACCAGAGCAACTCCAGCAGGATGTCTCTCCTGCAAACTCCGCTCGCGGCCCTTCGGGGCCGCTTTTTTTGTCCGGTCATGCTTTGCGCGGCCATTTCATGGCTTGTCGGATACATCGCCAGTGCAGCTTGAACATGGAGGTTGTTTGTGTATGATGTTATATATCAACTTGCACAAAGGAGCGATCAAATGGCTATGGTTCTGACCCAGGTATATCTGGATGCCCCGCAGAAGAAGGCCTTGTCCGCACAGGCCAAGCGCGCGGGGCGCAGCGTGTCGGACCTGATGCGCGAGGCGGTCGATGCGGCCATCCTCGGCGTCACGTCGGAAGACATCAAAATGCTCGACGCGGGCACGATCAAGGCCAAGGCCGACATCGACGCCATGCTGGTGGACTTGAAGCAGAACGCCAAGGAACACAAAGATTTCATGCGCGAGATCACGCGCCTGCGCAAGGCGGCGGCATGAGTCTGCTGACCGACGTGATGGACAGGCTGACCGATATTTCGAGTCTGCGCGTCCAGGTGGCCGATCTGCTTACCCAGCAAAGGGAAATGCGCGGCGTGCTGATGGAGCAGCAGCGCGAACTGTCCGAGGTACGGGGGCAGCTCAAGGCGCTGATTCTGATTCAGGGGCAGGCGGCCAAAGGGAGTGCTAAATGAGTGTCCGCGTTAGCGCGGCCTGAATAAATTCCAGCGCGGCCCCTGTCTTCCATGAGCCGATTGGCTCATTCGACGGGGAGGGTGCCGGAAAAGAGGTGTCATCTTGTCTGGGTAGAATTTACTCGTTGTCATGCGGCTCGCGAGAGCGCGTGGCAACTGTTTCCTCCGGGGGCTTGGTCATTCCATTGTCCAAACCCAATTTGCGAGCTGGGCAACCAGCTCGCTCTTTTTCCCCCAGGCCATCTTCCGCGACTTGAGGCTTGTTGCGGGCACTTCAGTCACGCAGTAAGAAAACCTTCACGCCACCGTCACGCGCCGCGCTTAAGCTCGCTGCCTTCAGGGGGCTCCATGCAAAATGCGAACGAACTGACCGACGAAGAGTGCGGCCATCTGGCGCGCATCCTGCTCGCCTCGCGCCGGGTTTCGTTGCGCCACCATTTCTTCAGTTGGGTGCATGGCCCGGTGCAGTCGCTCATTCCGCACGAAATCCTGCTGTGCGGCGTGGCGGACGAAGGCGGCTATCTGCTGCACGAACGCTTCACCGCCTGCCGCTATTTCAAGGACGAGCACTACCAGCGCGCCATCCATCCCGGTAATGGCCTGATCCATCACCTGGCGCAGGAATGGCAGATGGCCGGCGCGCCGCGCCTGATTGCCGCGCTGCCGGACGAGCCGGGCGGCTG
>JBGSZD010000104.1:0-3932 GCA_041750575.1 Thiobacillus sp.
GTGCTGGAAACCGACAGCCCCGACATGCCGCCGGTGTGGGTCGGACACGGACGCAATTCGCCGGGCGAACTGCCGCGCATCGCGCAGACTCTGGCCGAGTTGCGCGGCGTACCGCTCGCACGCATCGCCGATCAAACTGTGATCAACGCCATCCAGGTTTTCGGCGAGCGCCTGCTCGATGCCCCCGGAGCGTAATTTTTACAATTCTTAACGCTGTCCGCTTCCCATCCCCACTAGAGTGTCGCCATTACAAGATGGAGAGAAAAAATGGGATTGTTCGACTGGTTGCGTCGACGCGAAGCGGGTGAAGAATCGCCCACACTGACCTTCGAAGAAAAGGAAAAAAACTTCGAGGGACTTGACATCAAGGGTGCGCTCGACGCACACGCGAAATGG
This sequence comes from Thiobacillus sp., assembly GCA_041750575.1. GTDB lineage: Bacteria > Pseudomonadota > Gammaproteobacteria > Burkholderiales > Thiobacillaceae > Thiobacillus. Next base: position 397 of record JBGSZD010000104.1, read on the forward strand.
CGCGAACGCCTGGAAGAGCATATCGCGGGCAGAAGCGAGGAAGTCCTAGAAGTCGGCACGGTGTCGTGCGACGATAACTGCGCGCTGGGCAAATGGATCTACAGCGTGGGCCACAAGAAATACGGCCATTTGAAGGAGCTGGAAGACCTGCGCGCCACGCACGCCGACTTCCACCTGAGCGCCGGCGAAGTCCTGATCCGCCACGGCAGCGGCAATCGCGAGCAGGCGCTCGACCACCTCAACACGGAATTCAAAAAACTATCTGGCCGGGTCCAGTTGTCGCTGGTCAGGCTGTACAGCAAAGCCTCACGCGCCTAGCAGCAACCTGGGGAAGCACGCCCCGCCCTCAGCCAATATTTTCATTCGACCGACGCGGGGCCGGACTGGAGGCGGCTTGCGGACCGAGTGATTCAGAAATCGCGCTCGACCTTGAACGCGTTGATGATGATGTCGCCCGCCACCATGCGGGCGCCATGATTCACCGCATCGAGAATATCGCTGTCGGACCAACCGGCCTCGCGCGCGGCCTGCAAGTCGGCTGCGGTGACGCTGTTGGAATCGCGCGTCGCCTTCAGCACCAGGCCCAGCAATGTCTTTTCCTTGGCGCTCAGGGGGCTGTCGTTGAAATCGGCTCGCGTGGCTGCCAGTTGTTCCGGCGTCCATCCAGCCACATTGATCAGCATCCCGCCGTTCATGTCGATGCAGTAGCGACAATTCCCGGCCTGCGAAACCAGCATGCGGATGCTCGCCGTCAGCGGAAAGGAAAACGTGGGGTGCTGCATGATGCTGGCGTAGTACTCCCACTGGTGCTTGAGCAGAAAGGGATTGGCGCTGAAAGCCTGGATCGCGGTGGGCACGTGCCCCCACGCGTTCTTGATCTGGGCGTAAATCTCGGCGACTTCGCCCGTCGCGGTTTCGGGGCTAACGGTTTGCAGAATGCTCATGACAATCTCCTGATGGGTTAGATCCAGCGCCTGACGCGGGTTTTAAATTGCCGGTATGCGTCGCCAAATTTCGCTTCGAGATGGGCTTCTTCATGCCGGATCACGCCGAAGCGGAGCATGATCCAGATCAGCGGGGCGAACACGAGCGGCCAAGTCGTGTTCAACAGCAGCGATACGCCGACCAGGATGAACCAGTCGCCCACGTAAATCGGGTTGCGGCTCAAGCGGAAGGGGCCATCGGTGCAGAGTTCGGATGCGCCCGCATACGGATTGACCGTGGTGTGATGACGATGCAAGGTCCACAACGTCCAGACGAACAGCGCCAGGCCGACCAGGATCAGCGCCCAGCCGAGCGGGCGGGCCATCGCGCCAAAATCCAGCGGCAGGTCAGTGACGTGCCGATCCAGCCACCACCCGCCAATTAATGCGGCAGCGTAGGGTGCGGGCGGCAGAATCAGGGTGCGCGGCCGGCGCGTTTCGTCTTTCATGCTCGCGCGCCGTTCAATGCCGCTTCAGATAGAAAACGAACTCGCCTGCCGCCACGGCGGAAGACAAGAGCTCGTTGCCGGTCTGCTTGGCAAAGGTCTGCATGTCCTTGACCGAGCCCGGATCGGTCGAGATGATTTTCAGCACCTGCCCCGAACTCAGCCTACCGAGCGCCTTCTTGGTATGCAGAATGGGAAACGGGCAATTGAGTCCACGCGCGTCGAGTTCTTCATTGAATTCCATGTTGTCTCCGGGATTAATTAAAAATACCCACCATTGCCATATTGCTATGCTTTCAGCGTTTCCAGATAGCGACTCAACTGCCCGAGGCAGCCGCGATACGCCGCAACGGACTGCGTGTTCTTGCTCATGCCGATGCAGCCTTCCAGCGCCGACACAATGAAAAAAGCGGTTTCGGCCGAATCGATATCCTTGCGCACCTCGCCGGATTTTTTGCCGCGCGTGAGCGCCTGCTTCACGACGTCGACCCAGTCCTGGAACAATCCGTTCAGATTCAGCCGAAAGCTTTCATCCACCGGGCTCATCTCCTGCATCAGATTGTTGAGCGGACAACCCAGTGTCACCACCCAGGGATCGGTCTCGGTCGCCTTGGCCTTCAGCAGCGCCTGCATCGCCGTTAGCGGCGAGCGTGTTGCCGACAAAGGCTCGAACATCATCGCAGCCAGTTGCGGCCGGATCATTTCTTCGACCACCGCCAGACCCAATGCCTTCTTGTCCGGAAAATGGTGGTACAGCGCGCCCTTGGTCAGCCCGGTATCTGAAAGGATTTGAGTAAGCGACGCTGCCTGAAAGCCGTTGCGGTGGATCTCGGCGAACGCGGCCTCCAGCAGTTTCTGCCGGGTGAGGTCGGGCGTCTTGCTGACGATTTTGGAAGATGCGCTCATGCGATTCATCATACATACCGGTTGGTATGTATCAAGGCAAAAATCATTTCACCAAAATCAGCACGGCGACGCATCGAGCTGCTGGCATTCGCCAACCGCATCCGCACCCTGCGTCAGCTTGTCCAGCAATCGCCCCAACGCCGTCGGGGTGGTGAAGCCGGTTTCCTCGATGCCGTTGAAGGGGGCGATGCCGACCAGCAGGTTCTGCACCGCCGACGCGCAGAACAGCGGCGGCGTCAGGCCTGCGTCGCGGATACGCTGCCGGACATCGGCAAAGGCGCCGGGTTGCAGGCGAAAGCGGTAGAATCGAACCTTCAGGCCATCTACCGTCTGATAGCGCGCATAGTCCGCCAATGTTGGCCCCGGCCAGTGTTTGTCCTTCCCGCGCATGCCGAAATAGCTGCCCGCGGGATCGATCAGTTGCCCGCCCGCAAAGAGCCCGGCGTGATTACCGCCCAACGCGTTATCGTTGATCATCACGACCACCTCGTCGGGCAATGGCTCAGCCAGATTGATGACCGCTTCCGGCCGCGGTTCGGTGTACCAATGGGGTGCCTCGTCGGCACGCAAGGGCGTGGCGCCAAACAGCGCAGCCAGCAGAAAAACATATTTCATGCGTCGAGTTTGAATCGGCAATCTGTCATCCGTATGACGCCCGGCACAATTGCAGCGGGCAAAACTCAATCAACGCAACTCGCGCTGCGACACAGCGCGCAGGAATTCGTTGCGCAACTGGTCGCTGTCGCGGAAGCAGCCGGTGAAGGCCTGCGTGACGACACGCTCGTCGCCGCGGCGGTCTTCGCCCAGCAGCAGGCATAACTGCTCGGCCTCGATGATGCACGCCGCGCCCTGCGCGTGGCCGTGCGTCACCAGCGCTTCGGCGATGTCGCGCGTCATCCACTCCTGGTAGGTGAATCGGTGGCCGATGGCGTCGACCATGCGCGCGATGCGGCCGAAGCCGTGCAAACGTCCGCCAGGAATGTAAGCCACATGCGCCACGCCGCGGAACGGCACCAGTTGGTGCGGGCATACGCCGTGAACGGCGATGCCCCGCACCACCACCATGTCGTCGCGCTCGTCGGCGAAGCCTTCGCCCAGAGCTTCGGCAGGGGCAATCGCATAGCCGCCGAGCAGCCGCTTCTGCCACAACTCGCGCACGCGCTGCGCGGTACGCCCGGTGTGCACCGAATCCGGCGCCACG
>JBGSZD010000105.1:0-3174 GCA_041750575.1 Thiobacillus sp.
GGCCTGCGCCATTTCCATGTAGCGCAGCCGCTCGCGCGCGACGGCGGCGAGCTGGCCGGTGACGAGCGCCACCGCCAGCATCACCGCGAAGGTGATCAGATGCTGGGCATCGGCCACCGCGAAGGAGAAATGCGGCTGGATGAAAAAGAAATCGAACAGTGCCACCGCCAGAAAAGCCGCCAGCAGCGCCGGCCCCCGACCCAGCAGCCAGGCCACCAGAAACACCGCGAGCAAAAACAGCATGACGATGTTGGTCGGGTCCACCCAGGGCTGCAGCAGCCGGGCGAAGCCGGCGGTGAACAGGCAGGCCAGCACCGCGCCCGCGTAGTTCCAGATGCGCCGCCGCATTTCCTCTGTGCGATGGCCTGGGGCTTGCGGTTCCTTTACTGAGACATTCGTCGATTTCATGCAGCCATCTATTTGCTAGGCGCCTGCGCGCCGTGCGGTCATCAAAAATACCGGGTAATCGCGCGTCCCGGTCGCTTGTTCCTTGGCAATGCTGAACACGGTCTGAAACTGCACGCCGGCAAAGCCTGCGTTCGCGGCGCGCCGGCTCAGCTCGGCACGGTCGAAGCCATGGTGTACGTCGACCTCGATGCCGTGAAACGAACCGTCCTCCTGGTCCAGATCGGCGATGCACAGATAGCCGCCGGGGTTCAGCAGGTCATGGAAGACATGCAGGATGGCGTCGGTGTCCGTCACGTGGTGCAGCGTCATCGACGTAACGATCAAGTCGAATCTGTCGGATGGCGCCGGGTCAGCGAGCAGGTCCAGCTTTACTGCCGTCATGTTCGTGACACCCTGCGCGGCGATCTTTTCGCGCACCACATCGAGCATCCCGCCCGAACTGTCCGCCATCACGATCGCGCCGAGTTCGTCTTTGAGCGGAAACGACAGCAGGCCGGTGCCGCAGCCGTAGTCGAGCACATGCATGTCGCGGCGCAAAGGCACGGCCGCGCGGACGGCTTCGGCAATCTTCAGGCCGCGTTCGCGGAACACCGGGTTGTCGTCCCACTGGCGGGCTTTGCTGTCGAAGTGGGCGGCGTCGAGTTGGGTGGGTTGGGTGGGTTGGGTGGTGGTCATGATGAGGCGAAGGAATGAAGGTCGAGAATGTTGGGTCAGCTGGGAGCAATGCGGGCTCAAACCGGATTATCAGGCATGCCGGTCCTGACCGCATTGGCTTCAGGAGGCCAGAAGGTACAGGGCCATACAAAGCGCGGGGAAGACCAGCGTCGTATAGAACGTGCGGTTGATCAGCTGAATCATCGGCATCGGCGGTTTGGTGCGCATGCGCGCCCAATTCATGGCGGCGGTGATCGGGACGGCGAACATTCCCAGAAGCATCACGCCCAGTCCGACAAACTCGCCACCCGGCCTGGGCGCAAACATGATGAGCGAGCCCACCAGAAGCTGAATGCAGGTGGGCAACAAAACGAAGAACAGGAATTTCATGGCGATGGGGCAGGGCTAACAGGGCTTGAGCCCAAGTGTTCGGCGTTGTGTGGATTTTGCAGCACAGTCGCCCAACGCGTCAGCTTTTCTTCAAACGGCATAGCGGCATGGGCAGGGCTGGTCGAGGGCAGCGTGGCGGTGCGGATGGTACGTTCGCCGGCCGGCAAGCCGGGCAGCACGAGCCGCCGGTAGAGGTCGGCCGCCTTGCCGCCGTTGAAGCCGATCAGGCCAATGCCCGGATGGCTTGCAATGAACGCGGCGAAGTCATTCGGCACCACGCTCGCATGCACGATAGCGGCGTCGAGGCTGCCCGGCCGCTGCGCCGAGGCGCACACATCCCACAGCGCGATCCCGTTTAGCACAAGGTGCTTCATGCGTTCCTCGTAGGGCAATTCCGGGCCCGCGCCGAAGAGTCGGCCCATGATTTTCCAGAACGCATTGTGGGGCTGGGCGTAGTACTGCTGCCGCTGGAGCGAAACCTGCCCGGGCAGGCTGCCCAGGATCAGCACCCGTGCGTGCGCGTCGGCGATGGGAGGAAAGCACTTGTCATGCATCGGCTAATTTATGGATGTGGCCAGGAAATAGCATGAATTTCGTCATTCCGGGCTTGACCCGGAATCCAGTCAAAATGGGCGCGCAATTCACGCCACTGGATAGCGGCGCTTGTGCCCTCTGGGTATTCGCCGGTATGACGTGAATACCATTTCCTGGCCGGATCAATAGCCCCTGCCCCGTTCAAAACACGTCAGCCGGACATCCACGCTGAGCGACAGGGCCGTCAACGCAGCGGCCGCCGCGCGGCCCTCGGCACTGGCGCGAAAGAGATGTGGCGTCATCGCCAGCAGGTCGGCAATCTGCTCGGCGCTGGTCAGGTCTATGGAGAAGCGCAGCGTTTCCGTCGGCAGGCGGCTGAAACCTTCCGGCGTTGGCATCTCGTCCGTGCGTTCCGGTTTCAGGCTGGGGTAGATGATCTCGCGCAGTTCGCGCAGATGGTCCGGACCGGCATCGACCTGCACCAGTCGACCGCCCGGCTTCAGCACCCGCGCAAACTCGGGATACACCGGGAAGCCGAACAGGCACAGCACGCGATCTAGCGTGCCCGGCAGCACCGGCAGGTTGGCGTTGCTGCCCACCACCCAGTTGGGTCGCCCGTCCTGTTTGGCCGCCGACAACACCGCCCACTTGGAAATATCCAGCCCCAGCAGCGCTACGGTTTGCCGATCGCCTACCGCTGCGGCCAGCTGGCGCATGTAGTAACCCTCGCCACAGCCGGCATCGAGACAACTGATGCTTGCGTCAGCAGGCAGGTCGGCCAGCATGGCCCGGCTCACCGCAGCGGCAATCGGCTGGTAAAAGCCGGCCGTCAGAAAACGCCGCCGCGCCGCGATCATCTCCTTGCTGTCGCCTGGATCGCGCGAGCGTTTGTTCTGCACCGGCAGCAGATTCGTATAACCCTGGCTGGCGATGTCGAAACTGTGGCCGGACGCGCAGCGCCAGGCGGAGCCGTGGCAATGCAGGGGTGTACCGTCCAAGGGGCAGGCGAGCGCCTGAAAGGGGGTGATGCTCATCAATGGGTTCACCACCAGTAGTGTCCGGTTAAATTGAGCCGCACAGGCTGTGAAGCCACTATCGATGCGGGTTTTGAGCGATTCATGGGTGTCCACGATTTGAATTTCAATTTGCACATTTGCGATGCTTCCGGGTTTGATGAACCTGGAGTAA
>JBGSZD010000106.1:0-7650 GCA_041750575.1 Thiobacillus sp.
CTGGAGGCGAACGACACCAGCAGGGTGCCGGTGGCCAGACCGAACAGCGCACCGCCCGCCAGCGTCATCACCGCCGCGCCGGGCAGCGACAGCGCGGTGACCGCGACATAGACGACGAAGTAGGCGCCCATCACCAGATAAGGCGTCGCGGCGTACTGCGCGGCGAAATGTTCCTGCGAAGCCTTGAGCGCCTCCAGCGTGAAGAAGCGGCCGAGGTCGAAGGCGAAAAACGCCGCCAGCAGGGTAGCTACGAGAACCAGCAGGACAATGCGCTTCATGTCAAAGGCCTTCGTTCGCGGCGAGCGCACCGCCGCAGCTACTGCCGTGCCCGGCGGTGCAGCCGTAGCAATGATCAGCGACCTCGATCGGAAACCCCTCCGGATCGATACTGAGCAAGTCGCGCAGATGGCCGCGTGGCCCGGCACCGATACGCGCGGGCAGGCCCAGCATCTGATTGAAGTCGCAATCGTGCAGCCAGCCCTGCCAGTCCACGCTGATGAGCGAGCGGCACATCACCTGGTCGAGGTTGGACGCTTGATGGCTGGCCTTGAGCAGGTCCATATAGGCGTTGAACTGTCCGTGCGAGATCAGCGTGCTGCCGAAACGCTGGATCGGCATGTTGGTGATCGTGTAGAGATGATTGAAGACGATGCCGTAATGCGAGGACAGTTCGCGCTGATACGCGACTTGCAAGGCTGACTGCTCGGGCGGCAGTTCGGCACCCTGCGGGTTGAACACCAGATTCAACACCAAACCGCTACCCGGCTGTCCGTAACCCAGACGGTTGAGCTGTTGTAACCCCTCGATGCTGCGTTCGAACACGCCCTTGCCGCGCTGCTTGTCGACGTTGTCGGCCTGATAGCAGGGCAGGGATGCGACCACTTCCACCTGTTGTGCGGCGAGAAACCCGGCGAGGGCTTCTTGCCCGGGTTCGGACAGAATGGTGAGATTGCAGCGGTCGATGACTTTGACACCCAGTTCGCGCGCGCTACGTACCAGCCAGCGAAAGCGCGGGTGGAGTTCGGGCGCGCCGCCGGTCAGATCGAGCGTGTCGAGTTTACGTGCCGCCAGTACCTCGGGAATCAGCCTGAGCGTGGCGGCATCCATCATCTCGGTGCGCTTGGGCCCGGCGTTGACGTGGCAATGCACGCAGCTTTGATTGCAGCGGTAGCCGAGATTGACCTGCAGGGCGGCGAGCCGGGTGCGACGCAAGGCAGGGAAATCGCTGGCGCGCAGTAAGGGAAGGGTGGCATGCATCGACTAATCCTCATGTCAGCCATTGGGCTGGTTTCACTTGGTTGGTCGCGGCCGGGTTTTATTCCTGACAGTGCGGGACTTGTCAGGGCACTTGTCAGGATTGTGTGGTTTGCCCGGTCTTATCCCCTGACGGTACTGCCGTCCCTTTTATAACCTTATGGAGAGATCATCATGAACAAACGTGAATTTTTGCTGAAATCCGCTGTCGCCAGTGCTGTTGCACTGGGTCTGGCCGCGACCCCGGTGCTGGCCGCCAAGCCCGGCATGGAGAAATGCGCCGGCATCGTCAAGGCGGGCAAGAACGATTGCGGTACGTCCAAGTCTTCGTGCCAGGGCACATCGACCAAGGATAATGATCCCGATGCCTGGATTTATGTGCCCAAAGGCACCTGCGAGAAGATTGCCGGCGGCAAGATGGTCGGCAAGGGCTGATCGTGACAACCGCTGCGCCGCTGTGCATCGCCCCGGCAGCTGGAATCGGCCTGCGCCCTCCTCACTACCGGGAGATGCTGGCGCGGCGGCCCTCGCTTGCTTTTCTGGAAGTCCACAGCGAGAACTATTTCGGTGCGGGCGGACCGCCCCACCATCATCTGGAGCAGCTGCGTCAGGATTACCCCTTGAGCCTGCATGGCGTGGGACTGTCACTGGGCTCGGGCGATCCGCTCGACACGGGGCACCTGGCCAAACTCAAACAGCTGGCTGAGCGCTATCAGCCGGCGCTGGTTTCCGATCATTTATGCTGGACGTCGGTGGACGGCACACATGCCCACGACCTGCTGCCGCTGCCGTTCACGCGCGGCATGGCGCGCCACGTCGCAGCGCGCATCCGGCAGGTACAGGATGCGCTCGGTCGCCGTATCCTGGTGGAAAACGCCAGCGCCTACGTGGCTTTCGCCGAGTCGGAGATGAGCGAATGGGCGTTTGTCAACGAAGTGATCGAAGCGGCCGATTGCTTGCTGCTGCTCGATGTCAACAATGTCTACGTCAATGCCGTGAACCACGGCTTCGATGCGCGCGACTATCTGGGTGCGATGCCATCGGAACGCGTGGCGGAAATCCACCTGGCGGGGTTCGATACTGACGAGCGGGCACAGTGTCTGGTCGACACCCATGGCAAGCCGGTGCATGAACCCGTGTGGACGCTGTATCGGGAAACCGTGCGCAGGATCGGTCCGCGCCCGACGCTGATCGAATGGGATGCCGACATCCCGCCGCTCGACGTGCTGCTGGACGAGGCGGCCAAGGCGAATGCCATACTGGAGCAAATCGATGCGCTGGCAGCATGACTGGATGGATGCGCTCCAGCGCACAGCTGGCGCGCCGCCCGGCCTGCGGGAAGCGCGCGACACCGCGCGCTTCGAGGTCTATCGGGCGAGCTTCGACGCCAATTTGGGGCAGGCTCTGCGCGACACCTACCCGGTGGTGAACCGGCTGGTGGGCGAGGGTTTTTTCGGCCAGGTCGCGCGCGCCTACCTGCGCGCGCATCCTTCCCGATCGGGCGATCTTCACGAATACGGCGCTGAATTCGCCTCGTTCCTTGCCGTGCAGGATTGGGGCGTGGATTTGCCTTACCTGCCCGACGTTGCGCGTCTGGAGTGGCTCACGCACCAGGCTTTTCACGCGGCGGACGCTGAACCGCTCGGACTCGCCGCCCTTGCCGGGCTGCCTTTCGAGTCCTATAGCGGTTTAGGTCTGCTTCCTTCAGTGAGATTGATGCATTCTGAATTTCCCGTGCATCGTATCTGGCAGGTCAACCAGCAAAGTTGGGCGGGCGACGCTGCCGTGCGTCTGGATGCGGGCGGCGTGCGCCTGGCGGTGTCTCGCGAAGGACTCGAAATCGTCCTGCTGCCGATGGAGACGCAGGCCTACGCGCTGGCGCGTGCGCTTTTTGAACGCGGCAGCCTGGATGCTGCCAGCGAAGCCATGACGGACGCCGACAGCCTGGGACGGGCGCTGCATGCGCTGATCGGTGCCGGGCTGGTGGCGGCCACAGGCACGCACCGGAATAACCAATGAAAAGGACAGAATCATGAATGCCTTTTTTGCTCTCTATGCACGGCTCGAAAAATTACTGCAGGCGCTGTCGCCGGCCGTCGATCTGGCGATCCGGCTCTATATCGCCTGGGTGTTTTTCAAATCCGGCCTGCTGAAAATCCAGTCCTGGGAATCCACGCTGGCGCTGTTCGAATACGAATTCGCCGTGCCGCTGCTATCGACGGAGGTGGCCGCCTGGCTGGGCACGGCGGCCGAACTGGGACTGCCGGTATTGCTCGCGCTTGGGTTGGCGGGGCGTTTCGCCGCACTGGCCTTGTTCGCATTCAACATCATCGCGGTAATTTCCTATCCGGATTTGTCCGATGTGGGCCGCCAGCACCATCTTTACTGGGGCATGCTGCTCGCGATGCTGGCGGTGCATGGGCCGGGGCTGCTCTCCGTGGATGGGTGGCTCACGCGCCGCTGCAAGGCCTGCGCATCATGAACAAGGCGGCGTTCGAACATCTGGTGCGCGCCTACTCGGCGGAGTTGTTCCGCTTTGCCTACTGGCAATGCCGCGATCGCGGCGTGGCCGAAGACCTGGTGCAGGAGACCTTTGCGCGCGCCTGGAACGCCCGCACGCAGCTCCGGGACGCCGCCGTGGTGAAGCCCTGGCTGTACCGCATCCTGCGCAACGAACATGCCCGGTTGCACGAGAAAAAATCGCTGCCGATCGACGATGCCGAGTTGAGCGAGCTGCCGGTATCCGACGGAATCGATCTGGAGCGGGATTATGCCGTGCGCGAGCAGCTTGCCATGCTGTCGCCGCAATATCGGGAACCGCTGCTGATGCAGATCCTGGGCGGCTTTAGTTGCACCGAAATCGCGGAAACGATGGGCATCGGCCAGGACGCCGTCATGCAGCGTCTGACCCGCGCACGACTCGCGTTGCGCCGTCTATGGCTGGGCGATACTGCCCGTGCAAGCAAGGAGAAAACATCATGAACTGCCTAGAATTCCGCCGCGCTGCGCTGGCCAGTCCGCATCACCCCGGCCACGAGACGCTGGAACATGAAGCGTCCTGTCCGTCGTGCGCGCATTTTTATCAGGAACTGCGGATGCAGGAAGAAGCGCTCTACGAGGCGATGAATGTGCCGGTGCCGGATGGGCTGGCTGATTGTGTCATCTTGCGCCAGGCGCGGGGATGGCGGGAACGCCTCATTCCACGTTTTGCCATTCCGGCGCTCGCCGCGAGTCTTGTATTCGCCATTGCCATTGGGCTGGGCTGGAAATTCCAGTCCGCAGCGCTGACGCCGGAAATGCTGGCGGCAGGCATCGTGGCGCATGTCGAGGAAGAGCAGAAAGCCTTGCGTGCGGAACAGCGGGTGCCGCTGGCCCGACTCGTCACTGCGGTGCGGCGCAGCGGCGGCGAACTGGGGAAGCCACCTGGCGAAGCCAGCTACGTGGATCACTGCCCCCTGCCTGGTGGCGGTACGGGGGAGCATCTCGTGTTCAATACGCCGCACGGCAAGCTCACGCTCATTCTCATGCCTGGCAAACGCATTACACACTCAATACGTCTGGAGAAGGATGGTCTGACGGTCAGCCTGATGCCGGCCGGCGAGGGCAGCCTGGCCCTGGTGAGCGACAATCGCGAGCGGATCGGTGATGCGGAAAACTGGGCCAGGGGAAATCTGCGCTGGCAGGGCAGCAGAACATGATTCGATTCACCCCCCGATTCGAGCGTCAGCCTGCGGGTATCGTCATCCCGATCAGGAACTTCAAGGAATTTTCGACTTGCCCGCTCCTGACCCGATGGCACCTGTACGCTCGGGGTTCGACCAGCCGCCCCGACGGGGCATAAGGCTGGGCGGGATCGTGCTTGCAGGATTGCTTGCGGGTGCGTGGTTGTGGGCGTCCGCCACCCCCCGGCATGACATCCACTCCCAGCTGCGCACCCGTCTGATCGAGTCCGAGCTGGGCAGCGCGGTGTATCTGAATTTTGCCACCGCGGCCAAGCCGCTCGATGCCTCGGCGGCCTTGACCGACGACCTCATTGCGCAACTGCGTTCGGCCATCCCGGACTTGCGCTGGTTCGCCGCCGACGCGCTGGCCGAGCGCGGCGAGGCGCGTGTCGTCGATGCACTGATCCGGGCGATGCGCGATCCAGTCGCTGGGGATGATCGGCGACAAACGCGCCGTGCCCACCCTTATCGAGGCGCTGGAACAGCGGAACATGCTGGTCGAGGCGGTGAAATCGCTGGCGCGGCTGGGTGGCGCCGACGCGGCTTCGCTGGTGCACAGGGCAACGCAACTGTCCGACCCGGCGCGTGCGACCGCGCGGTGTTCGGCGTGGTTGATCCGCCATTTCGCCGGCTTTCGCGCACAAGCCGACGCCGCCACGACAGTTGATACCCTCACTCACTGAGCCTGACGCCAACTATTCACCCGGAAGCCATTCATGATCCTCAAACGTACCGCCGCAACCCTGCTGGCCTCGCTGTTCTTCGCTACGTCTGCCTCTGCCGCCGCTCAAGCGGGGCAAATCGTTGTCCCGGCGGGCGCGTTCCAGATGGGCTGCTCCAAAGGCGACAGCGCCTGCGAAAAAGACGAAGGCAAATCCGGCGGGGTGTCCGTCCAGGTACCCGCTTTCCGCATCGACACGCATGAAGTGACGGTGGCGGATTTCCAGTCATGCGTCCAGTCGGGAAAATGCAGTCCGCCGCTGACGCATCAGCGCAGCCAGTATTGCAATTTCGACGCGCCGGGGCGCGCCAGCCATCCCGTTAACTGCGTTGACTGGGCGCAGGCGCAAGCCTATTGCCAGTGGCGGGGCGGGCGGCTGCCGTGGGAGGCGGAATGGGAGAAGGCCGCGCGCGCGGGTTCGGTCACGCGTTATCCCTGGGGCAATCAGGCGAGCTGCAAACAGGCCATTCTCGACGATGGCGCCACGCGCGGTTCCGCCGGGGACGAGCTGGATGGCTGCGGCGAGGACCGCACCTGGCCGGTGGGTTCACGCCAGTCCAATGCCTTTGGCTTGTACGACATGCAGGGCAACGCGGGCGAATGGACTGGCAATGGCTACGCGCCCGATGCCTTGACCGCACTGTATGCGAAGGGCGACCTCAAGGGACCGGCCAACAGTCCGCGGAAAGTCGCGCGTGGCGGTTCGTGGGATGAAAACGCGGACAATCTCCGCAGCTCGTTTCGCAACACCAAGTCGCCGCAGCAGGGCGACAGCGTGTATGGCAGCATCGGCTTCCGCTGCGCGGCGGACCTGCGATGAGAGTTGCCCGGATACTCCTCGTGGCAACCCTGCTGCTCGGCACTCAGGCCTGCACGGCGGAAGATTCCGTAGCCATCAGCGCTCGCCCACCCGCACTGCAACAGCGCATCGATGCCGCCCTCGCCGCCAAGGGCGCAGCCTATCTCCCGCGTACCGAACATCTGCTGGCCGACGGCCAGCCGCGCTACACCAACCGGCTGATCCTGGAAGACTCGCCCTACCTGCTGCAGCACGCCCATAACCCGGTGGACTGGTATCCCTGGGGCAAGGAAGCCTTCGCCAAAGCGCGTCGCGAGAACAAACTGATTTTTCTGTCGATCGGCTATTCCACCTGTCACTGGTGTCATGTGATGGAAAAGGAGAGCTTCGAGAATCCGGCCATCGCGCGCCAGCTCAACCAGCATTTCGTCGCCATCAAGGTGGACCGCGAGAGCCGGCCCGATCTCGACCATCTCTACATGACTGCTGTGAATCTGCTCGCCGGGCGGGGCGGCTGGCCGATGAACAGCCTGCTCACCCCGGACGGTAATACCGCGCACGGCGGCACTTATTACCGGCCGGAGGATCTGACCCTGCTTCTGACAAAAGCCGAACAACTGTGGCGCGAGCATCCGGACGAACTCAAGGCGCAATCGGCATCGGTTGCGCGAGCGGTGAACAAGGCCATGGCGCTGGAAGCCGCCGTGGCTGAACTGCCGCCGACACTTGCCGCGACGACGACTCGCCAGCTGCTCGACCATCACGATGCCCTGCAGGGCGGTTTCGGCACCGTGCCCAAATTTCCCAACGAGCCGCTGCTCGCCTTGTTGCTCGACCAGGCCGTGCGCGCGAACGACTTGGCGGCGCGAACGGCGCTCACGACCGATCTCGATGCGATGGCTGCGGGCGGCATCCATGACCAGGCAGGCGGCGGGTTTTACCGCTACTCCACCGACAGCGAATGGCTGGTGCCACACTTCGAGAAAATGCTCTATACCCAGGCGCAACTGGCGCGGCTGTACCTCGCCGCCGGGCACAGCAAGGGCGAATACGCCCGCGTGACCCGGCGCGCGCTGGATTTTGTGCTGCGCGAGCTGACCGCGCCTGACGGTGGCTTCTATTCTGCACTCGATGCCGACAGCGCGGGCGGCGAA
>JBGSZD010000107.1:0-3456 GCA_041750575.1 Thiobacillus sp.
GCAAGAACGGTGCGCATGGCTTCGGCCTGCTCGGCATGCGCGAGCGCGCCATCGCGCTGGGGGGCGAACTGAGCGTGCAGCCTGCCAAACGCCGCGGCACTTTGGTCAGTCTGCGGATTCCGCTGCCCGCCCAGGCGCCCGCAGCCGAAAAATGACGGCATAATCCGCTCAACCGCAGATCGAAGGTTCAACCCGTGACTGTCGCCAAACCTTACCGCATCCTCATCGTCGACGATCACGCCATCGTCCGCGAAGGGCTCAAGCAGATCCTGGCCGAAGTCGACGACATCGAAGTTGGCGGCGAAGCCGACAACTCCAGCCATGCCATGCAGATGGCCCGTCGTGGCCCCTGGGATCTGGTGTTGATGGATATCTCCATGCCCGACCGCAGCGGCCTCGAAACCCTGGAACTGCTGCGCAAGGAACACCCCGGCATCAAGGTGCTGATGCTGTCCATGCACCGCGAAACCCAGTACGCGGTGCGCGCCCTGAAATCCGGCGCGGCCGGCTATCTCAACAAGCAGAGCGCGCCCGACCAACTGGTCGACGCCATCCGCCTGGTTGCGTCGGGCAAGAAATACATCAGCCCCGAGCTGGCGCAGGAACTCGCCAGCGAAGTCAGCGGCGAACGCACCCAGCTGCCGCACGAAACCCTGTCGAACCGCGAATACCAGACGCTCTGCCTGATCGCCTCCGGCCTGCCCGTCTCCGCCATCGCCGACAAGCTCTCCCTGTCGGTCAAGACCATCAGCATGTACCGCGCCCGCATGCTGCAAAAAATGCAGCTCAAGAACAACGCCGAACTGACGCATTACGCCATCAAGCACGGACTCGTCGAGTAAGACACAGGATTCAAGACGCAAGACTCAAGTTAAAACCTTGTCTCTTGTATCTTGCACCTTGAATCTGTCTCAGAAGTACCGGGGTTTTCCCGCCCTAATCCGCCCTTCAGCCCCCGCCGCCCCGCCATACCATGCGAGACATAGTAAAAGTCCGTTGCGGGCTGGACATACGATCCCACACGGGCTTTAGCCTGTAGTAGATCGGAGTCCTTTAGGGGTGTGAAACATGGCCGAACCTGCCGTTGGCATCAATATCGACAATCCGACCGAAGTGGCGCGCGAAACCTTGCGCCGCTTGGCCATGCGCCGAATCGCGCCGACGCCCGACAACTATCAGGCCCTGTACCAGGAAATCGTCGGCGACAGCGCTATCCCCGCCGCCAATGCCGTACCGGTGCCGGCCACCGCGGCCGCCGCGCTGGCCGGCCTGGTCATGGATCTCAACCTGCATCACCCGGAGCTGTCCGAACCCGTTGAGATTCTGAACCAGTCGGTTCGCCAGAGCGACTGGATGCAATGCCGCAAACAACTGGGCCAGATCACCCGCCAGCTCAAGCAGCAGTCGGATATAGGCAGCGAGCGTTCGCAGTCGGAAAGCCTCTCGCTATTGCGCGAGCTGCTGGCGAAAACCCTGGAATTCGGCGTCGTCACCCAGCTCTCGCACAATCCGCCGGTGGCGGAACGCGGTCAGCGCCTGGCCGCTGCCATTCGCGGCGCGAACAGCGCATCGAACTTGCGCGACGCCGCCAATGGATTGAAGAGCCTGTGGATCGATATCGACCTGCATGCCTCGCAAACCCACGACCAGCAGGAAACGCTCAAGCGCATCCTGCTGCTGCTGGTGGAAAACATCGGCGAGCTGCTCGACGACGACACCTGGCTGCGCGGCCAGCTCGACATGGTGCAGGAAGTCATCGCCGGCCCGCTTAAGATCAAGTCGTTGCAGGAAGTGGAAAAGCGTCTCAAGGACGTCATCTACAAGCAGAGCATGGTCAAGCACGGCCTGCGCGAAGCCACCGCCACCCTTAAGGCCACCATGACCACGTTCGTCAGCCGCATGAGCGACGCCGTGGCGGCCTCCGACGAGTTTCACGACAAGATCGCTACCCACGTCGAACAGATCAGCAAAACCGAAGACGTGCTGGAACTCAATCGCATCCTCGAAAACCTGCTGGAAGATACCCGTGCGTCGCAATCCGACACCCGCCGCACCCACGACCAGTTGATTCATGAACGCGACGCCGCCGTGCAGGCGGAAAGCCGCATCAAGCAACTGGAAACCCAGGTTGCGCAAATGAGCGCGCTGGTACGCGAAGACCCGCTGACGCGCAGTCTCAACCGGCGCGGCCTGGACGAGGAATTCGCCCGCGAGGCCTCGCGCGCCGATCGCTACAAAACCCCGCTCTGCGTCGCCGTGCTCGACATCGACAACTTCAAGGCGCTGAATGACAAGCGCGGCCACCAGACGGGCGACGAAGCGCTGATCCATCTGGTCAAGGTGGCCAAGGAAGAACTGCGCATCACCGACAACGTCGCGCGGCTGGGTGGCGAGGAATTTCTCGTCGTGCTGCCCAACACGCCGCTCCCGGACGCCATCAATACCATCACGCGCCTGCAACGCAGCCTGACCAAGAAATATTTCCTCGACAAGAACGAACACGTCCTCATCACCTTCAGTGCCGGCGTGGCCGAACGCGCGCCGGGCGAAGCCCAGGCCACGCTGATTGAACGCGCCGACAACGCCATGTACGAAGCCAAGCGCACCGGCAAGAACCGGGTGTGCGTAGCGCCGGACGCACCGCAGGACGCCACCAAATGAAGACCTTGCAGAATTTTTCAGATGTTTTTATACGAACGGCCTTAACTTTCTCCACACCCCGACGATTCCTCACACAACGGCGGTTCATGTAGCCCAAGCGGGCAGACCAAAGTTGATGGCTCCGTACCCTTCAGGGCATGACAGCCGAATCAATCGACCCACTTAAGGAGAAATTTCATGGCACAAGTAATCAACACCAACGTAGGCGCCCTGTTTGCTGGCGCTGCACTGAACAAATCGGCGATCGGTCTGCAAACCGCTCAGGAACGCCTGTCTTCCGGCCTGCGCATCAACAGCGCCAAAGACGATGCCTCCGGCCTGGCGATTGCAGTGGGTTATGACACCCAGATTCGCACCGCCAACGTGCAAATCCGCAACGCCAATGACGCCATTTCGTTGGCTCAAACCAAGGATGGCTATCTGAGTCAAGTTACCGAAAACCTGCAACGCATTAGCGAAGTTCTGGTTGGAACCCCCGCAGGCACCGCAGAAACTGCCGCATTGGCCCTTGAAAATGTCCGTATTAACACGCTTGTTGGTGCCGGTTCGCCGACCCTTACTGCCATCAGCGGTGCTACTGCCACCGCTGCAAACGTCGCCACGGATCTTGGTTTGGTCATGACGGCACGCGCCGCCTTCGGCGCCACCATGGCACAAAAGGCATCCGAAGTAGCTACCCTGCAGACCGCCTCGGTGAACCTGTCCGCTTCCTACAGCCGCATCATGGATACCGACTACGCCGCCGAAACCGCTGCCCAGGCCAAGAACAACATCCTGCAACAGGCAGGCACCGCA
>JBGSZD010000108.1:0-6108 GCA_041750575.1 Thiobacillus sp.
CACCGCACCGGTGCCGGCATCCGCCGTGACGTGGTCGCCCACGATCACCGGTACCTGGCGTTCCTGGAAGGGGTGCCACAGCAGTGTGCCTTCGAGCGCCTGGCCGGTGGTGTGCGCGATAACCTCGGCGCCGTCGGCAAGGCCGTAGCGTGTCAGCGCGGCTTCGCGCAGGCTATCGGCCAGGATCAGCAGGCCCTTGGCCGTGCGCACCAGCGCGTACTGGAAATCGGGATGCAGTGCCACCGCCTGGTTGGCCGGCAGCGTCCATGGTGTGGTGGTCCAGATGACGATCTGGACCGGTTCTTCAATCGCCGCAATGTCGAAGCGGCGTGCGAGGTCGGCATGGTCGGCTACGGCAAAGCCGACGTCGATCGCCGGCGAAGTCTTGTCCTCGTATTCGACTTCGGCTTCGGCCAGCGCCGAGCCGCAATCGACGCACCAGTGCACGGGTTTCGCGCCCTGATATAAATAGCCCGCCTGCTGGATCTGCCCCAGCACGCGCAGGGAATCGGCCTCGAACTGGTAGTCCATGGTGCGGTAGGGATGGTCCCAGTTGCCCAGCACACCGAGGCGAATGAAGTCGGCTTTCTGCCGCTCGATCTGCTCGGCGGCATAGGCGCGGCACAGTTCGCGGAATCGGGCGGGATCGATGTTCTTGCCGTGGGTTTTCTCCACCTGCAGTTCGATCGGCAGGCCATGGCAATCCCAGCCCGGCACATAAGGCGCGTCGAAGCCGGAGAGGGTCTTCGCCTTGACGGTGATGTCCTTGAGGATCTTGTTGACCGCGTGGCCGATGTGGATGTCGCCGTTGGCGTAGGGCGGGCCGTCGTGCAGGATGAATTTGGGGCGGCCGACCGCAGCCTTGCGGATCGCCTCGTAGCGTTTTTTCTCCTGCCAGCTTTTGACCCAGCCCGGCTCGCGCTTGGCGAGGTCGCCGCGCATGGGGAAGGGGGTATCGGGCAGGTTGAGTGTGTTCTTATAATCAGGCATGACGTTGCTTCAGAAATGATTTGGCGTTGTCGACGTCGCGACGGATCTGCGCAACCAGACTGTCGAGGTCGGGATACTTCTCTTCGTCGCGCAATTTGTGCAGAAAATCGACGCGCACGCGGCGGCCGTATATCTCCGCATTGAAATCGAACAGATGCACTTCGAGCACGGGAACGGCGTCCGCGCCCTTGACGGTGGGCCGTTTGCCCAGGCTCGCCACGCCCGGCAACGGCGCGCCGTTGAGCCCGGACAGTTCGACCGCGAAAATGCCCATCAGCGGCGGCCGGTTGTGCTTGAGCTGGATGTTGGCGGTGGGGAATCCGATGTCGCGTCCCAGTTTGTCGCCATGCACCACGCGGCCGGAAATGCTGTAGGGCCGCCCCAGCAGGTGCGCCGCATGGTCGAGTTCGCCGGCGGCAAGCGCCTGTCGTACCGCCGTCGACGAGGCGCGCTCGCCCACCACCTCGACGGTGGGCAGGAATTCGGCGCCGAAGTCGAGCGTTTCGCCCGCCTTTTTAAGCAATGCAAAATCACCCGCGCGCTTGGCGCCGTAGCGGAAATCGTCGCCCACCAGCACATAGCGCGCTTGCAGGGTGCTGCCCAGCACCTGCTCGATGAAGGCTTCGGCAGTCAGGGCCGAAAACGCGCGGTCGAAACGGAATACGTGCAGGCGGTCAATCCCCAACCGCTGCAGGCATTCGGCCTTCTCGCGCAGGCTGGACAGGCGCGCAGGTGCCTGCTCGGGGGCAAAGAACTCGCGTGGATGCGGCTCGAAGCTCAGCACACAGCTTGGCAGTCCACGCGCTTGCGCCACGTCCTGCAGGCGGGCGAGCATGGCCTTGTGCCCGAGGTGCAGACCGTCGAAGTTGCCGATGGTGACTGCGTGGGGCGTACCGAGAGGGTTGAAGCCGTGGGTGATGCGCATGGGTTGATGCGTGTGGCCGTGTGGCGAACGTGCGCGAAAAAGGAGTAATTCTAGCCGATTCAGTGGCTTATTCGGCCGCACGCCTTGAGAACTGGCGTGGGCGGAAGCCCATCAGGCCCAGCGCGGCGAAGTACAGCGCAATGCCGCCGCCAACCAGCAGCGACAGCCGCACCAGGCGGTCGAGAAAGCCCGCAGCCAACCACCATTGCGCTTCGCCCATGGTGTAGAACAGCATCGCCGCCATCAGCGAAACCGCCAGCAGCACGCGCAGGAAGTAGCCAGTCCAGCCGGGTTGCGGCTGGTAGACCTGATGCTTCTTCAGCAGATGCAGCAACAGCCCGGCGTTGAGGCAGGCCGCCAGGCCGATCGAGAGCGCGAGGCCGGCGTGGCCCAGCGGCTTGATGAAAGCCAGGTTCATCAACT
Organism: Thiobacillus sp.; assembly: GCA_041750575.1. GTDB lineage: Bacteria > Pseudomonadota > Gammaproteobacteria > Burkholderiales > Thiobacillaceae > Thiobacillus. The sequence goes on from JBGSZD010000108.1 coordinate 2,339, forward strand.
GGGTGGCGACGAGGGTGAAAATGGCGACTTTGACCGGGGTGCGGATGTTCTGTCGCGCGTAAAACCCGGGCGCCAGCACCTTGACCAGAATCAGCCCGACCAGCCCGAGGCTGTAGGCGACCAGCGCCTGCTGGGTCATGGTCACGTCGTTCGTATTGAACGCGCCGTAATGGAACAGCGTGGTGATGAGCGGCACCGCCAGCACCGCCAGCGCGGCGGCGGCTGGCAGCGCGAGCAGCAGGGTCAGGCGCAGGCCCCAGTCGAGCAGTTTGGAATATTCGGCCGGGGAGTTGTCGGCGTAATGCCTGGCCAGGCTGGGTAACAGGATGGTGCCCAGCGCCACGCCCAGCATGCCTGCAGGGAATTCCATCAGGCGGTCGGCGTAATACAGCCACGACACGCTGCCGGTGGCGAGGAAGGACGCGAAAATGGTGTTGATCAAGAGGCTGATCTGCGCCACCGACACCCCCAGCGTGGCGGGTGCCATCAGTTGCAGGATACGATGCACCCCAGGGTCATTGAAGTGCCGCGTGGGACGCGGCAGCATGCCGATTTTCATCAGGTGCGGCAGCATCCACGCCAGTTGCAGCACGCCGCCCAACGCCACCCCCCAGCCCAGCGCCAGCACCGGCGGGTCGAAGTAGGGCGCCAGCCACAGGGCAGCGGCGATCATGGCCACATTGAGCAGTACCGGCGCGAACGCGGGTACTGAGAATTTGCTGTACGTATTGAGCACGCCCGCCGCCAGCGCCACCAGCGAGATAAAAACGATGTAGGGAAAAGTGATGCGTAGCAACGTCACCGTCAACGCGAATTTTTCGGGGTCGGCCCGGAATCCCGGGGCGCTGACATACGCCACCCAGGGCGCGCCGACAATGCCGAGCAGGGCGACGACAACCAGCGTCAGCGTCAGTGCGCTACCGACCTGGTTGACCAGGGTATGCGTCGCGTCATGGCCCTTGCGGCTTTTGTATTCCGCGAGAATTGGCACGAAGGCTTGCGAAAACGCACCTTCGGCGAACAAGCGCCGTAACAGGTTGGGGATTTTAAAGGCGACGAAGAAGGCGTCGGTCAGCATCCCGGCGCCGAATACGCGGGCGATGATGGTGTCGCGCACGAAGCCCAGAATACGGGACAGCAGGGTCATGCTGCTGACCGCAGCGAGGGCTTTGAGGAGATTCATGGGTGGCGATGTTTTGCGCGCATTGTGGGGGTCGGCGGCGCCAACTGCAACCATGTGCAAAACGTGCTTGATTTATGGCAGGGTTTTCTCGTACAATCGCCGGCTTTGGTGAATCAGCCTCGGGTTTTTGGGGCACCTAGATTAATTTGTTGCCTCGCCAAGCGCGGGGCCCACAGGAGCAAAACACATGGCGAACTCCGCCCAGGCCCGCAAACGTGCCCGTCAAGCGTCCGCACAGCGCGACCACAACATGAGCCAGCGTTCGGAATTGCGCACTGCAATCAAGAAAGTGCGCAAGGCGATCGAAGCCGGCGACAAGACCGCCGCACAGGCTGTTTTTCAGGCGTCCATGAGCGTGATCGACAGCATCGCCGACAAAGAGATCGTCCACAAGAACAAGGCTGCCCGCCACAAGAGCCGCCTGTCGCTCGCCGTCAAGAGCATGGCCTGAACGATCGCGACCCTGAAAAACGCAGGGCCGCCACAAAAAAACGCCGCTAAATGCGGCGTTTTTTTATTCCCGTTTGGCTTTAATGGCATGGGTTCAGTCGGTATTTTCCGTCAGCAGCTCGTTGCTTGCCGCAAAGGTCTGCAAAAACCGGTAGGCGTTGGGGTCGGATGCCCTGAGTTTTTTATCCACTATCACACACGGAATGCCGTTTAGCGTGGTGGGCTGCACAAAGGGTGAGTAGTTGGTGCGGTTGTTGGGATCGATGACCGCGAATGCGCCTGCCAGACGGTCGGCCCAGTCGCTGGGGCGGAAACGGGATCCTTGGGTGGTGATGCCGCGAATGATGAAGGGAGCGTTTTCGGGTGCGTCATCCATGGGTGGGGCGAGCGGCTTCTTGAGGAGTTGCCGGATTTTAGCACGCAGCCGAAACAAGGACGGAGCGGCGGCGGCGCTTGCAGAGCCATGACATTTTGATGATACTGGCGCGGGGTTACCCGACCAAATTGGTCAACAATTTGTTCAATATAATCAAGCCAAGGAGAGACATCATGAAAAACCCGCTGGATTCGTTATGGGGCACCGTCATCGCCGGCGTCGTGCTCACCGCAGTGCTGTACGTTTTTGCCAGAAACTTTTTGGGCTAAGGGGGAGTAACCATGGAAAATATCGATCTGGTTGCCGCGCTGTCCCGCTGGATTCATTTCATGGCAGGCGTGATGTGGATAGGCCTGCTGTATTACTTCAATTTCGTTCAGGTTGCCGCGCTGAAAAATGCCGGTGCTGACGGCACCGCAGCCGGCATCACCAAGCATGTCGCGCCGCGCGCCTTGCTGTTCTTCCGCTGGGCGGCCGTGGTCACCTGGCTTGCCGGTGCCGCGCTGCTGGGGCCGCATTTTGTCGACGCTTTCCTGCTGCGTAACGGCATGGGCCCGATCGGCATCGGCGCCTGGCTCGGCACCATCATGCTGTTCAACGTGTGGGTGCTGATCTGGCCGAACCAGAAGAAGATTCTGGGCATGGTGGCGGCAACCGACGACCAGAAAAACAAGGCGCGCCGGGTGGCTTTCCTGGCATCCCGCACCAACACCATGCTGTCGATTCCCATGTTGTTCTTCATGGCGGGCGGGTGGTCGCATCGGGCGCTTTTCGGCCTATAATCAAGACGCTGCATGACAAGCACGGCGGCTTAGGCCGCCGTTTTCTATTTTGCAGCTTTTGACTTTTAAGCACGGCTCAAAATCAAACACAGCGGCTTTTTTCGGGACAGCCTGTTGGGAACTGCCATGACAACACATCTGATGAATACCTATGCGCGCCAGCCGGTTGCGTTCGTGCGCGGCGAAGGCGCCTATTTGTGGGACGAATCCGGCAAGCGTTATCTCGACGCCGTGGCCGGCGTGGCCGTCAACGGCCTGGGCCATGCCCATCCCAAACTGGTGAAGGCGATTGCCGACCAGGCCGCCATGCTGATCCATTCGTCCAACCTGTACCGCATTCCGCGGCAGGAAGAACTGGCCGACCGTTTGTGCGCGCTGGCTGGCATGGACAAGGCCTTCTTCTGCAACTCGGGCTGCGAAGCCAATGAGGCGGCGATCAAGCTGGCGCGGCTGTATGGCCACGGCAAGGGCGTCGAAGTGCCGACCATCATCGTGATGGAAAAGGCTTTCCACGGCCGCACCATGGCGACGTTGACCGCCACCGGCAGCCGCAAGATCCAGGCCGGTTTCGAGCCGCTGCTGACGGGATTTGCACGGGTGCCGTTCAACGATCTGGACGCGATTCGCCATGTCGCCGAGCACAACAAGAGCGTGGTCGCGGTGCTGATCGAAGTGGTGCAGGGCGAGGGCGGCATCAATGTGCTGCCACCAGAATTTCTCACCGGATTGCGGCAGATTTGCGATGCGCACGGCTGGCTGCTGATGCTGGACGAAGTGCAGACCGGTATCGGCCGCACCGGCACCTGGTTCGGATTCCAGCATTCCGGCGTAATGCCGGACGTGATGGCGCTGGCCAAGGGCCTGGGGTCGGGCATGCCGATCGGCGCCTGCCTGGCGCGCGGCGCGGCGGCGGAGGTATTCAAGCCCGGCAATCATGGTTCGACGTTCGGCGGCAATCCGCTCGCCTGCGCGGCGGCGC
>JBGSZD010000109.1:0-3009 GCA_041750575.1 Thiobacillus sp.
TTGTTACAGATATTGTCGGTCTCGGTTTTCGAGAAAACCCTTATTTCATGCGCCCTGCAGCCAGACACCACCAGAAGCATTCCGCTGCCACCAGATAACCAACTGATTTTGTTTGATTTTTAACCGGACACTACTGGGAGAGCTTATGCCTTCACCCACGAATCCTTCAACGTCACCGTCCTGTTGAACACAGGCGCGCCGGGTTTAGAGTCGACCCGATCCGCAACAAAATAGCCATGACGCTCGAACTGGAAGCGGTCTTCCGGTGCTGCGTCTTTCAGCGCAGGTTCCAGTTGCGCGTGAATCATGCGTACCGAATCGGCGTTGAGGTCCAGTAGAAAATCGCCGCTTTCCCCGCCTGGCTGTGCAGTCGTGAACAGTCGGTCGTAGAGGCGCACTTCACATGCATAGGCATGCGTGGCGCTCACCCAGTGGATGTTGCCCTTGACCTTGACCGAGTCGGCGCCGGGGGTGCCGGACTTGGTGTCGGGCAGGTATTCGCAGTGGACGGTGGTGATGGTGCCGTTGGCGTCCTTGTCGCAGCCGGTGCAGGTGACGACGTAGCCGTAGCGCAGGCGCACCGAGTTGCCGGGGAATAGGCGGAAGTAGCCTTTGGACGGGGTTTCCATGAAGTCTTCGCGCTCGATCCACAGTTCCCTTGAAAACGGCACGGCGCGCTTGCCGAGGTCGGGCTGCTGCGGGTGGTTGGGGGCGAAGCAGTCTTCCGACTGGGCTTCGGGGTAGTTGTCGATGACGAGCTTGACCGGGTCGAGCACGGCGACGCGGCGCAGCGCGGAATCGTTCAGGACATCGCGCTGGCAGGCTTCGAACACGCTGTAGTCGATCCAGCCGTCGGATTTGGATACGCCGATCTGGTCGGTGAAGCGGCGGAAGCCTTCGGCGGTGTAGCCGCGGCGGCGCGCGCCGACCAGCGTGGGCAGGCGCGGGTCGTCCCAGCCGCTGACGTGTTTTTCATCGACGAGCTGGATCAGCTTGCGCTTGGAGAGCACGACGTAGGTGAGGTTGAGCCGCGCGAATTCGATCTGCTGCGGCAGCGGGCGGGTGAAGAAGTTGCCGTCGGCGAGCTTGTTGAGCAGCCAGTCGTAGAAGGGGCGCTGGTCCTCGAATTCCAGGGTGCAGATCGAATGCGTGATGTGCTCGATCGCGTCCTCGATGGGGTGGGCGTAGGTGTACATCGGGTAGATGCACCAGGTGTCGCCGGTGTTGTGGTGGTGTGCGCGCTTGATTCGATAAATCGCCGGGTCGCGCAGGTTGATGTTGGGCGAGGCCATGTCGATCTTGGCGCGCAGCACGTGGGCACCGTCGGGGAATTCGCCGGCCTTCATGCGACGGAAGAGGTCGAGGTTTTCCTCGGCGCTGCGGGTGCGGTAGGGGCTGTCCTTGCCTTTTTCAGTCAATGTGCCGCGGTAGGCGCGCATGTCGTCGGCGGACAGCGAATCGACGTAGGCGTTGCCCGAACTGATCAGGTACTCGGCGCAGGCATACATGGTGTCGAAGTAGTTCGACGCGAAGTAGAGGTGCTTGCCCCAGTCGAAGCCCAGCCACTTCACCGACTCGACGATGGAGTCGACGTATTCCTGTTCTTCCTTCTCCGGGTTGGTGTCGTCGAAGCGCAGGTGGCACACGCCGCCGTAGTCGCGCGCCAAGCCGAAGTTGAGGCAGATCGACTTGGCGTGGCCCAGGTGTAGGTAGCCATTGGGCTCGGGCGGAAAGCGCGTCTCGACGCGGCCGCCCCATTTACCGGCGGCGTTCTGCTCGTCGATGAGGTTGCGGATGAAGTTGGCGGCGGGGGCGGGAGCGGTGTCGTGCGACATGATGGAATGTGAAACCGGAAAGCGGGAATTGTAGCGGGTTCAGGTGATGATACCGCCGCCCAGGCACACGTCGCCGTCGTACAGCACCACCGACTGGCCGGGCGTGACGGCCCATTGCGGGTTGTCGAACACGAGTTCCAGCGTGTCGTCGTAGAGCGTGGCGATGTGGCAGGGCGCGTTGGTCTGGCGGTAACGGGTCTTGGCGGTGTAGGGGCGCTCGGGGTCGGGCGCCTCGCCGGCGATCCACGAAAGCTGGGCGGCGCCGAGGCTGTTGCGCTTCAGCAGAGGGTGATCGTGGCCTTGCACGACGACGAGTGTGTTGCTGGCGCTGTCCTTGGCCGCAACGAACCAGGGTTCGCCGTCGCCGTCCTTCTGCCCGCCGATGCCCAGGCCTTGCCGCTGGCCGAGGGTGTAATACATCAGGCCCTGATGCTGACCGACCACGCGGCCTTCCGGCGTGACCATCTCGCCGGGATCGCGCGGCAGGTAGCGTTCGAGAAATTCGCGGAAGTTGCGCTCGCCGATGAAGCAGATGCCGGTGCTGTCCTTCTTCTTCGCGTTGGGCAGGCCGATTTTTTCGGCCAGCGCACGCACCTCGGGTTTGGGCAGGGCGGCGAGCGGAAAGAGGGCGGGTTGCAGTTGCGCCTGGCTCAGGCGATAGAGGAAGTAGCTCTGGTCCTTGTTGGCGTCGCCCGCTTTCAGCAGCGTCGCGCGGCCGGCGTCGTCCTGCCCCTTGCCGACGTAGTGGCCGGTGGCGATGAAGTCGGCGCCGCGCGCGACCGCGTCTTCCAGGAAGGCCTTGAATTTGATCTCACTGTTGCACAGCACGTCCGGGTTGGGCGTGCGGCCGGCCTGGTATTCGGCGAGGAAGTAGCTGAACACGCGTTCCTTGTATTCCTTCGCGAAGTTCACCGCCTCGACCTCGATGCCGAGCACGTCGGCCACCGCGAGCACGTCGAGAAAATCCTGCCGTGCGGTGCAGGCGTCGGTGCCGTCGTCGTCGTCCCAGTTTTTCATGAACACGCCGAGCACGTCGTAGCCCTGCTGCTTGAGCAAGTAGGCGGCGACGGCGGAATCGACTCCGCCCGAGAGGCCGACGACGACTTTAGACATGATGAAGTCCCGCCTCGCAAGCAAGATTCCCCCTCCCTTGATGGGAGGGGGTTAGGGGGAG
>JBGSZD010000110.1:0-1803 GCA_041750575.1 Thiobacillus sp.
GCGTGGTATCGGCCAGCGCCTCGGCCAGCGTCGTGCACACTTTCGCCTGCGCCAATACATCGGTCGCGCCCGACGCCATGGCATCGGCCTGGCTGTTGGGAAACACCGCCGGGTCGACGAGATAGAGTTCGGCGAGCCCCATCGTCTTCATCGCCCGCGCTGCCGCGCCAATATTGCCCGGATGGCTGGTGCGCGTCAGCACCACGCGAATATTGGCGAGAAGTTTCGGGTCGGGTGTCGGGTCCAAGCGTGTCATCAAGTAAAATGCCGGCTTCGTTCTTTGAAGCCTGTGTACTCCCAATGCATCCCATGCTCAATACGGCGGTGAAAGCCGCTCGCAAAGCCGAGGTCATCATCAATCGCGCCTCGCGCGACCTCGACCAACTCACTGTACGCAGCAAACAGGATCGCGATTACGTCAGCGAAGTCGACCAGATGGCCGAACGCGCGATTATCGAAACCCTGCTCGGCGCCTACCCAAATCATGGGATTTTAGCAGAGGAGTCCGGCGCGGCCGACGCCAAAAACGGCGAGGACTACCAGTGGATCATCGATCCGCTCGACGGCACCACCAACTTCCTGCACGGCCTGCAGCAGTATTCGGTCTCCATCGCGCTCAAGCACAAGGGCCAGATCACCCAGGCCGTAGTGCTCGACCCCGCGCGCAACGAACTGTTCACCGCCAGCCGCGGCCGCGGCGCCATGCTCAACGACCGCCGCATCCGCGCCAGCAATCGCAGCAAGCTCGCCGAATGTCTGATCGGCACCGGCTTCCCCTTCCGCGACTTCAGCTTCGCCGAGACCTACATCAACATGTTCCGCGACATGATGAAAGCCACCTCGGGCCTGCGCCGCCCTGGCTCGGCCGCACTCGACCTGTGTTACGTCGCAAGCGGCCGCTACGACGGTTTCTGGGAAATGCACCTGAAACCCTGGGATCTCGCCGCCGGCAGTCTGATCGCACAGGAATCCGGCGCCCTGGTTGGCAACTTCCTCGGCAACGAAGGCTTTCTGGACTCCGGCAATATCGTCGCTGCCAGCCCGAAAATCTTCGGGCAGATGCTGCAAATCATCGCGCCGCATTTGCCGCCCGAACTGAAAGTCTGATTCGCCCAACGCCTGTTCCTCCATGTCCATCGCCAAGGAGCCCACTGCCCACACCCCTATGATGCAGCAGTACCTGGGCATCAAGGCGCAGCATCCCGACATGCTGCTGTTCTACCGCATGGGCGACTTCTACGAACTGTTCTACGACGACGCCGAAAAGGCCGCGCGGCTGCTCAACATCACGCTCACTACGCGCGGCGCCTCCGCCGGCAGCCCGATCAAGATGGCCGGCGTGCCGTATCACAGCGCCGAGCAGTATCTGGCGCGGCTGCTGAAACTGGGCGAGTCGGTGGTGATCGCCGAACAGATCGGCGACCCCGCCACCAGCAAAGGCCCGGTCGAACGCCAGGTGATGCGCATCGTCACGCCGGGCACGCTGACCGATTCCGGTCTGCTGGACGAAACGCGCGATACGCTGATTCTGGCGGTCACCCCTGGAACTGAAACGGTTGGCGTGGCTTGGCTCAATCTCGCCGCCGGCCGCTTTCAGGTCACACAAGTCGAGGCCGCTGCCCTACCCGCCCTGCTTTCACGCATCCGGCCGGCGGAAATTCTCGCACCCGACGACTTTGCGTTTAACGGCGCAAGCTGTGCAGTACGCCGGCTCGCACCGTGGCAGTTCGATTCCAACGGCGCGCAGACCCGCCTGGCCCAGCAATTCGGCAGCCGCGATCTCGCCGGTTTCGGCGTTGCCGA
>JBGSZD010000111.1:0-2412 GCA_041750575.1 Thiobacillus sp.
GGCCTCTTTCAGCGCGGCGTCGGCGTTCTGGCCCACGCCGACGATGCTGCCCTCGGCACGGGTGGCGGCCTGGCTGATGCTGGCGCCGGCAAAGCGGAATTCGTCTGAGGCGTCGCGAATGCCTTGCACGGCCGCGTCGAGGCCGGTCTTGTTGGCGGCGAGGTGGCTGGAGAGTTCGTCGAGGTTGGCGAGCGTCTGGCTGATGGCGCGCTGGTTGTCGTCGGACAGCAGGGTGTTCATCTTTTCCAGCACCTGCGCGCCGTTGACGGCCAGCCGCGAGACGGCGGTTGCGACCTTGTCGATGTCGGAACTGCCTTCGGCGATGACGGGATAGCGTTCGCCTTTCGGCACGTCGCTCAACAGCGGACTGTCGCTCGGACCATTGTCGATTTCGACCGACGCGATGCCGGTGACCAGATTGCGCTTGATGTAGGCAGCGGCGCCGACATGCACCGGCACGCCTTCGTCGATGCGGGTGGCGACGCTGACGGCTTCGTCGCCGCCCTGAGCAAAGCGGTAGCTGTCGACCACGCCGATCTTGATGCCGCGCATTTTGACCGGGCTGCCGACCCCCAGGCCGTCGAGCGACTGCTGCTTGAAGTAGATGCTGTAGGTTTGATAGGCGATGGTGTCGGCCGCGCCGGCCAGCCACACGATGGCCAGCGTCAGCAGTGCGACTACCGCCAGCACCAGCGCGCCCACCAGTGTGTAGCGGCCTTCAGTTTCCATGTACGGTTTCTCCTTCCGACGCCCGTGCGGCGAAGTATTCGGCTAGCCACGGGTCGTCGATGTGTTTGAGTTCGGCCACCGTGCCGCTGCCGAGCACACGGCCGTTCGACAGCACGATGACGCGATCGATAATCGAAAACAGTGTATCCAAGTCGTGCGTGACGAGGAATACGGTAAGACCGAGGCTGTCGGCCAGCAGACGGATGAGCGTGTCGAAGGCGCGCGCCGAAATCGGGTCGAGCCCCGAGGTTGGCTCGTCGAGAAACAGCAGTTCGGGATCGAGCGCCAGGGCACGGGCCAGCGCCACGCGCTTCCTCATGCCGCCGGAGAGTTCGCTCGGCCGCTTTTTTGCGGCGTCAGCCGGCAGGCCGGCCAGCGCAAGCTTCAGCCGCGCCAACTGACGACAGGTGCCGTGCGGCAAATCGGTGTGCTCGAACAGTGGGGTGGCGACGTTGTCTTCCACGGTGAGCGAGGAGAACAGCGCGCCGTCCTGGAACAGCACGCCGAAACGCCGCCGCAGCTCGTTCATCTGCTCCGGCGTGCTGTCCCATACCGATTGCCCGAGCAATTCAATATGGCCTGCCTGCGGCTTCATCAGGCCAATGATTTCGCGCAGCAGCACCGACTTGCCGGTGCCGCTGCCGCCGATCAATGCAACGAGTTCGCCGCGTGCGACCGTCAGGCTGAGGCCGCGATGGATGCTGTGGCAGCCCAGCGTGGTGGAAACGTCGCGAACGTCGAGCACCGTGTCGGCCATCAGATATCCAGCTTGACGAACATCACCGCGAAGATCGCGTTGAGGATGATGATGGCGACCAGACTTTGCACTACGGTGGAGGTGGTGTGCGCGCCGACGCTGCGCGCGTCGCGCGTGACCGACAGCCCCATGCGGCAGGCGATCAACGCGATGAAAATGGCGAACACCGGCGCCTTGCCCAGTCCCACCAGCAGGGTTTTCAGCAGAATCACGTCGGCCAGCCGATCCATGAACATGGAGTACGAGATATCCAACTGCTCCTTCGCCACCAGCATGCCGCCGGCGAGCCCGGCGATGTCGCCGATGAACACCAGCAGCGGCAATGCAAGCACCAGCGCGACCACGCGCGGGATCACCAGCACCGCCAGCGGCGACAGGCCGAGGGTGGTGATGGCGTCGATTTCCTCGGTGACTTTCATGGTGCCGATCTGCGCGGTGATGGCGGCGCCCGTGCGTCCTGCCACCAGCACCGCGACGATGACCGGCGAAATTTCGCGCAAAATCGCCATCAAGAGGCCGTCGACGACGAAGATGTTGGCGCCGTATTGCCGCGCCTGATCGCCCAGCAGATAGGCGAATACCACGCCGAGCAGAAACAGCATGCCGGCCACGATGGGAATCGCGCCGACGAACACCGTGCTCACCTGAACAGCGAATTCGCGCCAGCGCCAGCTTCCCGGACGTGGCAGCAGCAGCACCAACTCGATGAACAGACGGCCGATGAAATCGAGCAGGCCGACCAGATGTCCCCACATCGCCAGCGTGCCGCGTCCGGTGAGTTCGAACACGCCTTCGCGGCGCGGTGCGGCTTGCGCGGCGGTGGTCCTGCAATGCTGCGCCACCAGTTGCAGTATCGCCAGGTGTTGGGGCTGGAAGGCGCGCAGCTCGGGCATCGGGTCGCTGGTCTGCGGACGCGCGGCGGCAAG
>JBGSZD010000112.1:0-2800 GCA_041750575.1 Thiobacillus sp.
CGCCCCCGGACAGCGGCGGCGGGTAGTGCCATGCCCTGTTTCCATCGGGCAAGTGCGTCGCGCTTGCCCGCGCCGGTGGCGATAAACCAGACCTGCGCGCTTCTCGATAACCTGTCCGCTGACAGGCTCACACGATCCGGCGGCAGCTTGGGCGCGGCATGAACCGCGAGCGCCTCCGCGCCATTCCAGACGTGTCCCGGAAACAGGCTGGCGGTATGACCGTCCTCGCCCAGTCCCAGCAAAACCAGATCGAATTCCGGTACGTCCTGAAGCCAAGTCGAATACTGCATAGCGGCGGCCTCGGCACCGCGTTCGGCCGGAATGGGCCGGCGTTGCGTGGGCGGAATCGCACTGGCCGCGAGCCATTCGGCTTCGGCCATGACGCTGTTCCGTTCGGGATCGTCGAGTGGCAGGCAGCGCTCGTCGCCGTACCAGATGTGCCAGCGCGCATCGCCGATTTTCCGGCGTGCGAGTTCCCGATAAAGCGCACGCGGGGTCGTGCCGCCCGCGAGCACCAGATGAAACATGCCGTGCTTCTCGATCGCCCGATCCGCTTCGGCGCGCAGTGCGTCGGCAAGCGCGGTCGTGAGCGCAGCCGCATGCTCGAACACGCGCGTCTCAGGCAGGCTCACAGCTTGGCCATTTTCAGTTCGGCAACGCACTTACAAGTCGGCCATTCTCAATTCGGCACACCACTTACAGTTCGTTGCGCCAGACCTGGTCGTCGCTGTCGAACAACCGGTTCGCCTCGGCTGGCCCCCACGAACCGGCCGGGTAAGTGGGGATGAACTCGCGCTCGACCGCCCAGTGCTTGAGGATGGGATCGACCACGCGCCACGCCCACTCGACTTCGTCGAAGCGGATGAACAGCGAACGGTCGCCCTCGATCACGTCCAGCAGCAGCGTCTCGTAAGCGTCGAGCGTCTGCTCGTCGGTCTTCAGAAAACTGGCGTTCATCTGCATCACGCGTGTGTCCATGTCGAGGCCGGGCTGTTTGACATGGATCTCCATGCGCATCGATTCTTCGGGCTGTATGCTCAACAGCACCCAGTTCGGCGCAATCGATTCGATCGGCGTTTCCCGGAACAGCTGCTGCGGCGGATGGCGGAAGCGGATCGCGATCATCGAGGTCTGCTTCGCCAGCCGTTTGCCGGTGCGCAGATAGAACGGTACGCCACGCCAGCGCCAGTTGTCGATGTAGAACTTGGCGGCGACGAAGGTTTCGGTGATGGAATTGGGCTCGACGTTGTCCTCCTGCTGATAGCCCTGTACCGCCTCGCCGCCGACATTGCCGCGCGCGTATTGCGCACGCACGGCATGCGCATGCACCGCGCGTTTGGATATCGGCCGGATCGAACGCAGCACCTTGACCTTCTCGTCGCGCAACGCATCCGCCTCGAGCGCTGGCGGCGGCTCCATCGCCACTACGGTCATCAACTGCATCAAATGGTTTTGCAGCATGTCGCGCAGCGCACCCGCGTGATCGTAGTAATCGGCGCGTTTTTCGATGCCGATCGATTCGGCCACCGTGATCTGCACGTGGTCGATGAAGTTGCGGTTCCACAACGGCTCGATCAACGTGTTGGCGAAGCGGAATACCAATAAATTTTGTACCGTTTCCTTGCCGAGAAAATGGTCGATGCGGTAGACCTGTTCCTCATCGAAATGCTGGTGCAGCAGGCGGTTCAGCATCTGCGCCGACTCGATATCCTCGCCAAAAGGCTTTTCGATCACCACCCGGTTCATCCCGCGCGGCTTGTTGAGGCCGACGGCTTCGAGATTCTGTATCACCGCGCCGAATTCGGCGGGCTTGATCGCCAGATAAAACACCGTGCTCGAACACGCCGCTTCGGGCGGCAGATTCGCGGCCAGCGCGCGATAGGACTCGACGTCGTTGAGGTCGCCCTTCTGGTATTTGAAACGCGCAACGAAGCGCTCGAACACCGGGCCTTCGAGCGCTCCGTTGACCTTGCCCATGAGCACCTCGCGCATGTGCTCGCGCCAGGCCTCGGTGTCCCAGTCGCGTCGTGAGAAGGCAATGATCGACAGATTTTCCGCCAGTCGCGCCGCGGCCTCCAGATGGAAAAGCGCAGGCAGCAGTTTGTTCGACGCGAGATTGCCCGTCGCGCCGAAAATCACGAACGAGCACGGGAGGTTGTCGGTTTGAGATTTCTGGTGGGCAAGGTCCATCTCAGTTCTCCTTTACCGCATGGTCGCCGCCACCTTCAATCACGGCGTGACCGCCAAAGCCTTGGCGCATCTTTGCCAGCATCTTCGCGGCATAATCGTTCTTGCCCTGAGTGGCGAAGCGCATCATCAGCGCCAGCGTCATCACCGGCGTCGGCACGCCCTGCTCGATCGACGCCAGCGCCGTCCAGCGGCCTTCGCCCGAATCCGACACGAAAGGCTCGATGTGTTCCAGCGTCTGATCCTTAGCCAGGAAATCGGCGGAGAGATCGAGCAGCCAGGAACGCACCACGCTGCCGTGCCGCCACAGCTCCGAAATCGCCGCGAGATCGAGATTGAATTGCGGCTTGGCCTGCATCAGCGCGAAGCCTTCGGCGAAGGCCTGCATCATTCCATACTCGATGCCATTGTGAACCATCTTGACGTAATGCCCGGCGCCGACCGGGCCGACGTGCAGCCAGCCGGTCGTCGGCGTCGGCGCGAGCGCTTCCATCCAGGGCTTGAGTCGCTCGGCGGCGGCGTCCGAGCCACCGAACATGATGCAGTAGCCGTTCTCCAGCCCCCACACGCCGCCGGAGACGCCGGCATCGGCAAATTCGATCTGCCGCGCCGC
>JBGSZD010000113.1:0-4631 GCA_041750575.1 Thiobacillus sp.
GGCAAGGCTGTAGTGCAGCCGGTAAAGCTGGTGCGCGCGCTGGATGGCAAGCTCGCAGTGGGGGGCGATCTGCGCGCCGGCGAGCCCGTCTTGATCGAGATTCCGCAACGGCTCAAGGCAGGCAGCAAGGTCAAGCTCGAAGGCACGCGCGGATGAATCTGTCGCGGCTGTTCATCGAGCGTCCGGTCGCCACCCTGATGCTGGTGCTGGCGATGGCGCTGTTCGGTGCGCTCGCGTACAAGCAGCTGCCGGTAAACGATCTGCCGCAGGTCGACTTCCCCACGCTGCGCATTTCCGCCAGCCTGCCCGGCGCCAACCCGGAGACCATGGCCAATACCGTCGCGACGCCGCTGGAGCGGCAACTGGCGACGGTAGCGGGGATCGAGTCGATGAGCTCGCAGTCGGGCCAGGGTTCGACCAACATCACCCTGCAATTCGAACTCAATCGCGACATCGATGCCGCCGCACAGGACGTGCAGACCGCGATCGCGCAGGCAGCGCGCAACCTGCCGCAGGGCATGGATCCGCCGCAGTTGAGGAAAATTAATCCGGCCGATTCGCCGATTCTCTATCTGGCTCTGTCGGCCGAACGGCTGCCGCTGACGCAGCTCGACGCCATCGCCGATTCGCGCGTGGCGCAGCGGCTGTCGAGCTTGAGCGGCGTGGCGCAGGTGCTGGTGTTCGGCTCGCAGAAATACGCGCTGCGCCTGTATCTCGATCCCGCCAAATTGCAGGCACGCGGTCTGACTTTTGCAGACGTGATCCAGGCGGTGCAGACCGCCAATGCCAACCTGCCGTCCGGCACCCTCGACGGCGCCACTCGCGCCTACACGGTGAAGGCACCGGTCGCACTCGAAAATGCGAAGGACTTCGGCGACATCGTCGTCGCCTACCATGACGGCGCCGCACTGCGGGTAAAGGACCTGGGCCGCGCCGAAGACAGCGTGGAAAACGACAAGGCGCGCACCTGGTACAACGGCACCCGCGCCATCGTGCTGGCGGTGCAACGCCAACCGGGGGCGAACACGGTCGAGGTCGCCGACCGCATCCGCGCGCTGCTGCCGCAGATCGAAGCCGAGCTGCCGGATGGCGTGAAACTGCAGGTGCATTCCGATCGCTCGCGCTTCGTCAAGGATTCGCTGCACGAGGTGAATTTCACCCTCATCCTCGCGCTGGTGCTGGTGATACTCGTGATCTTCGCGTTTCTGCATAACCTGCGCGCCACGCTGATCGCCGCGCTGGTGCTGCCAAGTTCGCTGCTCGGCACCTTCGCCTTCATGCATCTGTTGGGTTACAGCCTCAACAACCTGTCGCTGATGGCGATCACGCTGGCGATCGGTTTCGTCGTCGACGACGCCGTGGTGGTGATCGAGAACATCACGCGCCACCTGGACATGGGCAAGACGCGTATCCAGGCCGCGCTCGATGGCGCACAGGAAATCGGCTTCACCGTGTTGTCGATGACGATCTCGCTCGCTGCGGTGTTCCTGCCGATTTTTTTCATGGGCGGCATGATCGGGCGGCTGTTCCAGGAATTCGCGGTCAGCATCGGTGTCGCCGTGCTGCTGTCCGGCGTGGTCGCGTTAACACTCACGCCCATGCTGTGCGCGCGTGGCCTGGTGCACGAGCCGCTCAACAACCCGGTGTCGCGTCTGTTCGACGCCGGCTTCAACCGCTTCCGTGATTTTTACGGCGCCACGCTGCGCGCATCGATGCGCCATCGCGGCGCGATGCTGCTGCTCTCGGTCGCGGTGCTTGGCGCGATGATCTGGCTGGCCGGGCAGGTCAAGCAGGGCTTCATCCCGCGCGTTGACTCCGGGATGATTTTCGCCAGCGTGCAGTATCCCGAAGGTATCCCTTTCGAAGAGTTATCGAAGCGCCAGCAGACGCTCGCTGCCATCGTGCAGAAACATCCGGCGGTCGAAGGCCTGATGTCGTCAGCCGGACAGGGCGGCGGCGGGGTGACCGGCGGCAATGTTGGCCGGCTGGTGATTCGTTTGATCCCGCGCGACACTCGCAAGGGTGCCGACGATATTATCGAGGAGCTGCGCGTGGCCACGCGCAAGCTCAGCGGCGTCAACGTCACGTTGCAAAACCCGGCGTCGATCAACGTCGGCGCGCTGGCATCCAGCAGCGATTACCAACTGACGCTCACCGCAGGCGATTTCGAGACGCTGACAGCGGCGTCGGCGGCGGTCGAGAAACGGCTGGAAGTGGTACGGGAGATCGAGGATGTCAACAGCAACCTGGAGCTGCGCAACCCGGAACTGCGCGTCAGCCTCGACCCGATCGAAGCGGCCCGTCTCGGCATCACCGCGCAGCAGGTGCAGCAGACCCTGTACGACGCACTGGGCGGACGCCGCATCAGCGAAATCTACGGTGCCAGTGACCAGTATGTTGTCAACATCAAGGCCTTGCCGGAGGTGCAGCTCGACCCGGCGGTCATCGGCCAGTTGCCGCTGAAAACGATCTCGGGCACGCTTACGCGACTGGATGCGGTGGCGCAGGTGGAAGCCGGAGTGGGGCCGGTCGCGGTGCACCACTATGGCCAGCAGCCCGCCGTCACGCTGTCGTTCAACCTGGCGCCCGGCGTCTCGCTCGATGCCGCGTTGTCCGCAGCGCTCGACGCAGCGCGTGAAGTCACTCCGCCCGAGGTGGCGCTCGGATTCACCGGTTCCGCGCAGAAATTTCAGGAGTCCACGGTGCAGCTTCCGCTCTTGCTGCTGTTCACCGTCGTCGTCATCTACATGGTGCTGGCAGTGCTGTACGAGCACCTCGGTCATCCGCTTACCATCCTCACCGCGCTGCCGCTGGCGGGCTTCGGTGCATTGCTGGTGCTGTTGCTGATGAACGAGGAACTCAACATCTTCAGCTTCGTCGGCATCATCCTGCTGGTCGGTCTGGTGAAGAAAAACGGCATCATGATGGTCGACTTCGCGCTGACCCTGCAGCGCGCCGGAAAAAGCCCGGAGGACGCCATTGTCGAGGCGAGCCTGGTGCGTTTGCGACCGATCATGATGACCACCTTCGCCGCCATCTTCGCCACGCTTCCCATTGCCATCGGCCTCGGTGCCGGCGGCGAGGCGCGCCGTCCGCTCGGCATCGCGGTGGTCGGCGGCCTGCTGTTCTCGCAGCTCCTCACGCTCTACATCACGCCCACCTTCTATGTGAGCATGGCGCGGCTGGAAGCCTGGCTGGTTCGCCAGCGCGCGCGGTTTGCCTGATCCATTGATGTTATCAATCGATTTTATCCAGATTATCCGTTAGATCGATTTATCGGTAATCTCTAATATCGCTCCTGTCTTGATTCACATTGCAAATCAACCAACAGGAGCGAAACATGCAGAACACGAAGTCCCCCACCATCCAGAACCTCGAAGCCGCGTTCGCCGGCGAGTCCATGGCACACATCAAGTACATGTGGTTCGCGCGCCAGTGCCGCAAGGTCGGCGACGAAGCCACCGCCAAGGTGTTCGAGGACACCGCCGCGCAGGAAATCCTGCACGCCTTCGGCCACGCCGAACTGCTGTTCTCCAACGAGACGATGACGCCGGCCAAGTGCCTGCAATACGCGATCGAAGGCGAAACCTACGAGTACGCCGAGATGTATCCCAAGTTCCGTCATGAGGCGATGATCGAAGGCAACACCGCCGCGGTGGCCGAGATGGACGAGCAGATCGCAGAATCGAAGGAGCACGCTGAAATGTTCAGGAGCGTGCTGGAAAAGGCCGCCAAGCGCTTCGCCGCGTTGGCCAAGGTGGAAGAGAAGCACGCGAAGCACTACCAGGCGCAAAAAGACGCGCTGGCCGTGCCTGAAGCCATCGCCGCCTGAAGAATCACTCACCTCACGAATTGAAAGGACACGAAATGAAAGCTTGGCAATGTATCGTTTGCGGGTATGTGTACGACGAAGCGAAAGGCGACCCGGAGCACGGCATCGCTCCCGGCACCCGCTGGGAAGAGGTGCCGGAAAGTTGGGAATGCCCGGATTGCGGCGTCAGCAAGATGGATTTCGAGATGGTTGAAGTTGTCGCCGCCTGAACCCATCCCCCTGGAAGGCGCATGACGTGCCTTCCAGTATTCAATCCAGGAGTTTCACCATGCAGCCCATTCTCATCGTCGGCAGCGGCCTCGCCGGATACGCCCTGATGAAGGAAATCCGCAAGCGCGACACGGCAACGCCGGTTATGCTCATCACGGCGGACGACGGGGCGTTCTATGCCAAGCCGAACCTGTCGAACGCGCTCGCCGCCGGCAAGTCGGCTGCGGCGTTAGTCAGCGCCGGCGCGGAAAAAATGGCGGCCGACCTCAACGCCACAGTGCTCGTGCGCACCCCCGTCACCGCCATCGACACACGCGCTCAACGCGTGCGCACCGCCGACGGTGAATACGCCTACGCCAAACTGGTGCTCGCGCTGGGTGCCGATCCGATTCCGCATCGCCTCACCGGCGGCGGCGCCGACGCGGTATTGGCGGTGAACGATCTGGCCGATTACGCGCGCTTCCGCGACGCCATTGCGGGCAAGAAGCGTGTCGCCGTGTTGGGCGGTGGTCTCATCGGCTGCGAGTTCGCCAACGATCTGGCCGCATCGGGGATGGCGGTTTCCGTCGTGCACATGGGCGGGTGGCCG
>JBGSZD010000114.1:0-10957 GCA_041750575.1 Thiobacillus sp.
CCCTCGATCTGCGCCGCCGCTGATCGGTACCTTAGACCACGCCGCCCATGACGACCGACTATCCCTACGGCAAACTCGCCCTCGAAGACGCACACCTCATTGCCGGCGGCGCTAACCAGTTGCTGACCGCGCTTCAGGAAAACGCCGAAGCCGGCATGGAGGCGGCCGATCCGCAAGCGGCGCGTCTGATCAAAAAGGGCGTCGA
Organism: Thiobacillus sp.; assembly: GCA_041750575.1. Classification (GTDB taxonomy): domain Bacteria; phylum Pseudomonadota; class Gammaproteobacteria; order Burkholderiales; family Thiobacillaceae; genus Thiobacillus. Next base: position 206 of record JBGSZD010000114.1, read on the forward strand.
CCTCGGCGACGCCCTGCTCGACAACGCCCGGCTGCTGGTGTCGCGCGGCGTATTCTCGCGCGAGCGACATCTCAGCGAAATCCTGATCTACTGCGCCGCCATCGCGCAGGGCTGCGAGGTGTGCGCGCTCACCCACATAGAGGGCGCGATCCGCGCCAAGGCGCCGGGCGCAGTGGTCGACGCGGTGCAGGCGATCGCGCTATACATTCACGCCCAGGCCAACGACGACACCTATCTGCTGTTCGACGCCTATACCCGGCACTGGCAGCGCTTCGCCGACTGGCCACGCCTGCCCGAAGGGCGCGTGACCAACCTCAAGTTCTATAACCTGGTCGCGCTGCTGATGAGTCTGGTCGTGCGCAAGCGCCGGCTGGTACGCCTGCACAGCCGCGAGTTGCTGACCCGGAGCGACGTCACTCCGGAGGAACTGCTGGAGGTGATCGGCATCGCCCAGGTCATGGGCGGTTTCCCTGCGCGCTGGGAAGCCATTCACATTCTCGACGTGGCGCGCGAACTGGCCGACGCCGAAGCGCTGCTGCCGCCTTTCGTGGCAGTTCTGGAGCGGATGCCCTCACCCAGGACACCAGGCTGAAACCCAGCCGGCTGCTGCCGGCATTCCACCGCGCCCGGCATGGGCGCAGCCCCCTTCCCAACAATGGAGACCCCGCATGGCCCACATCCACTTCATCGGCGGCGAAAAAGGCGGGGTCGGCAAATCGCTGGTCGCGCGCATCCTCGCACAATACCTCATCGACCACGAGCGTCCGTTCCTCGGTTTCGACACCGACAAATCGCACGGCGCACTGATGCGCTTTTACGCCGGCTACGCCTAGCCCATCGTCGTCGACAAATATGAAAGCCTCGACGCCATCGTCGAAGCCGCGGCCGCCGAGCCTGAGCGCAGCATCCTCGTCGACCTCGCCGCGCAAACGCAGGATGCGTTGACGCAATGGATGGACGACTCCGGCCTGCTGGAACTGTCGAGCGAGATGGGACTGGCGATCACCTACTGGCACGTGATGGACTCCGGCCGCGACTCGGTCGACCTGCTGAAAAAACTGCTCGACCGATTCGGCTCGCGCCTGAATTACGTGCTGGTGCAAAACCACATCCGCGGCGACAACTTCGACCTGCTGGAATCCTCCGGCGAAAAACAGCGCGCGCTCGAACTGCACGCCCGCATCATCAACGTCAAGCGCCTGCACGAAACCTCGATGATCAAGATCGACGGCCACAGCAGCAGCTTCTGGTCCGCCACCCAGCGCACCGACGAACATGCGCTCGGCATCCTGGAACGGCAGCGCGTCAAGATGTGGTTGAAAAATGCCTACAGCGAGATCGACACCCTGCACATTTGATCGTGGAGGGAAGCGGTTTCTGTGAGGAAGGGCTTAGGTCGGCAAACGGCCAGAATCGGTCATCTGGCCTTTCTCCCACAGCAGACACTTGAACCGATTTATCATTACATTCGCGGATAGACAACCTCGACGAACTGACCATGAATCAGTGAATCAGGTAGCCACGTCCCACCAACATGCTCTTCAAATTTCAACAATCCAGACCTAGCGGTCTAGTGAATAACTGTTAGATCAGAAATCAGAGGATGGCGATTTGACTTCAATTGAAAACAACAGCAATGACTGGCGAGAGATAAGGTCTCGCGTTGATTCAATAGCAAATGCAGTTTTCCTAATCGCTGGCGGCGCCTTGTCGCTGTCAATTTCCGTCATTCTTGGGAACAAAGATGCTGGTTTCATTACCTCTCAAGTTGCTTGTCTAGCCACCGCTGCCTGGTACAGTTTGCTAGCGTCAGTTTTTCTCTTTCTTCTACTGAAGGTACACCTCGTTTTTCAGGCGTACATGCTGCAGTTCAACACCGAATTTGTAAATAAACACCTTGCTGGGCTAAACCGAACCGGTTGGGCAGTTGGCGTGCTCGGTTTTATATCGTTCGTTGCAGGCCTAATTCTCATGGTAAGGGCAGCGTCAATAGCGGTAGGGGTTTCATGACTTCAACAAGGTCAAAAACCCCATCAAGGGGGTCGCGCTAAAGCGCGCCCTTTAAGTAAGACATTAGGAGTTTGTAATGGGAAACGGCGCCATCATCGCGGGGCAGCTTGCAGAAATGACGCTGCCAACGTTGCTGTTGTTCGGAATAGTTTTTGGTATTACCAAGAGTCGCCTGAGACTCAAGACTGGCGCAGCCCGAGTCATCGGATTGTGGCTGCTAACGTTGGGCGTCTCCGGCGTCATCAACGTCCTATTTTATGAATCGATCAACGGCGGTAAGAATGGCTCCATATTCTTCATGGCCATACCTCTGTTGGCATCACTTGCGGTTGTCAATTTCATCGCTCCGAGGCGAGCGAAAAATGCGGTTGATGAGAGCTCCTAACAAATTTCTCAGAGAACGCACGGAAAGACCTCGCGCAGTCAGGACATCGCGTTGGACGTCTGCAATCTGAACCAACCAATTTCTGCTTAGGGTCGGTTTCAGCCCGCGTAGGGCGCAATCGTTATGCGCCGAATGAAAGCATCCGGTGCAATGCGCTTCGCTTATTGGCACCCTGCATTTCGCCTTGCACGAGTTGCCCGGCTCGGCGCCGAGTCTTGCCTTGACTAAACCTTGCTCAGGCCGCCAGCAGTTGGCAGCGTGGAATCCGCGCAAGGGTTTCGCCCATGGCCTCGCGCGCAATCGCGGTGTCGTAGTTGGCCTGGCCGCGTAGCCACCACCCATCGCTCAACCCAAAGTAGCGGCACAAACGCAGGTCGGTGTCTGCCGTGATGGCGCGTTTGCCCGCCACGATGTCGCCGATGCGCTGGGGGGGGACGCCAATGTCCTTGGCCAGGCGATATTTGCTCAGGCCAAGCGGCTTCAGGAATTCTTCATCCAGCATTTCGCCGGGAGAAACGGGGGCAACGGTGCGCATATCCAATCTCCTTCAGTGGTAATCCACGATCTCAACGTCTTTCGGGCCTTCGGCTGTCCAGACAAAACACACGCGCCACTGGTCGTTGACGCGAATGCTGTGTTGACCACGGCGATTCCCTTTCAAGGCTTCCAGCTGATTGCCTGGAGGAACGCGCAAATCATCTAGTACTGCCGACCAGTCGAGTTGTTCGAGCTTGCGCAAGGCAGGCCGTTCCACGTTCACCCAGCGACGAACACGTTGACCGGAAAAAAGTGCCTGCGTGTCTTTGCATTTGAAGCTTCTGATCGCCATGGTTTGACATTAACGCGACGCGTTGATAACGTCAAGCATTAATACCGAGCATAGCCGAACACCGCCCCATTTGACGCATCGCGTATGCGTCGGCTGTTCAAAAATTCGGGGTTCTCCATGTCAGCCACCGAACACTTCCGACGTCCCCCAAGAACGCTTCGCTCGAAGCCTATATCGCCACCCTGCAATCCAGGTTCGGTGATCGGCTTTCACATCGGGGAGCGCGCCTGGCTCAACCCGGCGGATGGCGTGTGGGCAGTGCGCGTAGTGCGTAGGGTGCAATCGTCATTGCGCCGAATGAAGGTATCCGGTGCTTGTGTCCTTCAGGGTGCAATGCGCTTCGCTTATTGGCACCCTGCATTTCGCCTTGCACGGATTGTCCGGATAGATCCAACTATGCAACCGGTTACGCCTGCGCCTCTTTCTGCAGCGCCCGCAGGCTTTCCTCCACGCCCGCCGCGTGGGTGAGTTCGGCGACGTTGTCCTTGGTGAAGAAGCCCTGGAAGCCGCCGAAGCGCTGGACGTATTCGATGATGAGCGAGGAGTACTCGGAGGCGCTGGAGAATATCTGCTTCAAGCCTTCTTCCTTCGAACCAATGACGTCGAGCAGGAATTTCTGGCCGCAGTCGCGCAGCGAGTTGACGACATAGTCGATGTTGGCGAGGTTGGCGGTTTCACCGTCGGCCACGGCGACGGCGATGTGGTGCAGGCGCGGGCCGAAGTTGCGCACGAAGGCTTCGGTCGGCGATTCGGTGAGCAGGTGGTTCATGAAGTAAGGATGATTCGCGGCGGTGAACACCTTGGCCGGGCATTCGAGTTCGTTGGCGTAGTGCACGCTCTTGGTGACATTGGTCGACGAATTCTGGTCGGCGATGTCGTACGAGCCCCAGTAGTAGTAGCTCGACAGGGTCAGGTATTCGAGGATGGCGGCTTCGCGGTTCTGGCTGTAGATGCGCGTGGCGAGGTGGTCGATCGGCAGCAGCATTTCATCGATGCCGAGCCGCTTCTGCGTGGCCTTAGCCGCTTCGTATGCGGCCTGCATGTCGTCGCGGATGCTGCTCCAGCCCAGCGCGTAGACGCGGATGTCGGATTCGGGGCGCTCCCAGTAGGCGACGATGTTGTGGGTGTAGGGGCTAGGCTTGACCACGGCCATGTTGCCCGGCAGTTCCAGCTTGCGGATCTGCTCCTGGTTGAAGAAGCGAATGTCGCGTGCCTTCTGCATGGAGACAACCGCATGCGGATCGGTGACGCGCAGCACCTCGCCCATGTAGCGCGAGTTGGGCTTGACTGCGCCGATGGGGTAGACCTCGTTGAGGCTGCGGAAGATGCCGCGCACGTTGGGGTCCTTCACTTCGCGCACCAGAATATCCGGCGCGCTCATGTCGATGCGCAGAATGTGGGTGTAGTGCGCTTCGGATTCGAGCGTGACCAGATAGTGATACGGCGTCATCACGCACAGCTCGGCGACGTAGGCGACCGAATGGCTGGGCTCGACGGTGATCATCAGCGCGTCGATCTGGCGGATGCAGTCGGTGAGGCCGATGCGGTCGCGCTCTTCGAGCAGCGCGCCGAGATAGTCCTGGAATTCGGGCAGTTCTGCTTGTCGCCGAAGCGGGGAAAACTGAGCGATGCGGTCATGGGATCAAACCAGGCTGAACAGGGATTGGGTCATTTTTTGTGGATGCGCCGCGCGGAAATAAGTCTGGCCGATGACCGAGTTGAGTTCGGCCAGCCGCGCCTGGATGTCGTCGCAGAATTCGTGCAGCCCGTTTTCCGCCAGCGCGTGGTAGTCGGCACGGTCGACCAGGTTGAGCATGCCTTGCAGGCGACGCATGGGTTCGGCGCCCGGCAGCTCGTCGAGGGCGAACTGGATTTCGTGCAGGCAGTGACGCACGCTGCGCGGAAACTGCAGATCGTTCAACAGGAAGGCCAGCACCTTGTGACCGCGCGCGTGCACGCCGACGTGCCGCCGGTACATCTGGTGCGCCGACAGCGCCTGCAGCACGCTCATCCAGATGAGGTCGGGCAGGTTCAACTCCATAGCGGCCTGGCTGTTCTGATAGGGCCGGTTGATGGCGTAGCTGACGTCGAGCACGCGCGTCGTCATGTCGGCGCGTTCGATATTGCGCCCCAGCCGCATGAACTGGAACCCCTCGTCGCGGCTCATGGTGCCGGAGAGCAGGCCCACCACGGCCTGGCGGCGGCGGATGATTTCGGTCAGCACCTCGAAGCGCTTGCGGCGGTCGAGCGCATGGTTGAGGTGGGTGCTGGTGTAGAGATACAGCTCGTTGACCCACTCCCACGATTCGCGCGGCAGCACCTCGCGGAAGGTGCGGGTGTTCTCGCGCGCCAAACGCACGCAGGCGAAAATCGACGACGGGTTTCGCTCGTCCTGGATGAGAAAACTCATCACCGCGGTTTCGCTCGCTTCGTCGTAGTGCTGGTGGAAAGCCTCGTCCAGGCCCACCACTTTCAGCAGGTCTTCCCAGCCAAAGCTGGCGCCGCGCGGCATGTCCATCAACAGCATGGTGGTGGCGTTGATGAGACGCGCGGTGTCTTCGGCGCGTTCGAGATAGCGCGCCATCCAGTACAGGTTTTCAGCAACGCGTGCCAGCATCAGAGTATCCCTCCCACGACCCAGGTGTCCTTGCTGCCGCCGCCCTGCGACGAATTCACCACCAGCGAACCGCGCCGCAAGGCCACGCGCGTGAGTCCGCCACGGGTGACGTACAGGTCTTTCGATTGCAGGATGAATGGCCGCAAATCGACGTGGCGCGGTTCGATGGCGCCGTCGCACAGCGTCGGCACGGTGGACAGCGCCAACGTGGGCTGCGCCATGTAGTTGCGCGGGTTGTCGCGAATCAGTTCGGCGAATTTAGCCTGTTCGTCCGGCGTCGATTTCGGCCCCACCAGCATGCCGTAGCCGCCGGATTCGTTGGCCGGTTTCACCACTAATTTATCCAGGTTGGCCAGCACGTACTCGCGGTCGGCCTCGTTCATGCACAGATAGCTCGGCACGTTGGGCAGGATCGCCTTTTCGCCGAGGTAGTACTCGATCATCTGCGGCACGTAGGCGTACACCACCTTGTCGTCGGCCACGCCCGATCCTGGCGCGTTGGCGATGCCGACCTTGCCGGCCTTCCAGGCGCGCATCAGCCCGGGCGCGCCGAGCGTGGAGTCGGCGCGGAAGACTTCGGGGTCGATGAAGTCGTCGTCGACGCGGCGGTAGATGACGTCGAGCCGGGTCAGGCCCTCGATCGTCTTCATGTACACGCAATCGTCGTCGAGCACCACCAGATCCGAGCCTTCGACCAGATGCGCGCCCATCTGCTGCGCCAGGTAGGAATGTTCGAAATACGCGGAGTTGTAGACGCCGGGGGTGAGCACCGCGATTTCCGGGCGCTCGTCCGTTCGCGGCGACAGCGCGGCCAGCATGTCGTAGAGCTGCGCGGTGTAGTCGTCGACCGGCAGCACGTCGTAGCGCGCGAACAGTTCGGGAAACAGCTTCTTCATCAGCTGGCGGTTTTCCAGCATGTAGGAGACGCCGGACGGCACGCGCAGGTTGTCTTCCAACACGTAGACCGTGCCGTCGCCGTCGCGCACCAGGTCGGTGCCGCAGATGTGCGCCCACACGCCGTAGGGCGGATTGGCGCCGACGCAAGCCTCGCGGAAATTCTTCGAGTCGGCCAGCACCTCGGCGGGAAACACGCCGTCCTTGATGATGGCCTGATCGTGGTAGATGTCGTCGATGAACCGGTTGAGTGCCTGCAGGCGCTGCTTCAGCCCCGCTTCGATGCGATCCCACTCGGCCTTTTCGATGATGCGCGGCACCACGTCGAACGGCCACGCGCGGTCGATGTTGCCGGCCTCGGAATACACGGTGAAGGTGATCCCCGCCGCCATGATCGCGGCATCCACCGCGCGATGCCGCGCCTCCAGTTCGTCGCTCGCCATCTCGGCGAAGTAATCGCACAGGCCCTCGGCGCCTTTGCGTGGCTTGCCCGGTGCCTCCAGCAACTCGTCGAACCCGCCCATCAGCGGATAACTTCCGCAATCGATCTTCATCTTCCAGTCTCCGAACTGCGCGCACCGCTATCGTTATGGAGTATGCGCGCGCACTCTCTCACCAGCACCGTCTGTGCCAGCAAAGCTATCCTGAATGGAATCATGGGCTTGTTGCGTGACAACGCGCGCAGGCACGCGCCGCATGCGCCAGCAGAGGGCGGCTTTGCTTGGGCCGCCCGGTTTTAGTGCGCAAACAAACACCCGCGTGTCGCGCGACCGCGGGCGCCATGGGGGAAAAGCCAGGAAAAGTTCGGGTCAGGCTGCCACGCGGTCGACCGCAGCGAAGTCGAGCCACACGCGGCCGCCCTCCACCTTGATCGGGAATTCGCGTGCACAGCCTCGGTCCGGCGCAACGGCGCAGCCGGAGTCTAGCTCGATGTTCCAGTTGTGCATCGGGCAAGCCACTTTTTTGCCATGCACGATGCCCTGCGACAACGGCCCACCCTTGTGCGGGCAGCGGTCTTCCAGCGCGAACACTTCATCGTCGGCGGTACGGAACACGGCGATGTCGAGGCTGCCGTGACGCACCACGCGTGCGCCCAGCTTGGGGATGTCGTTGACATCCAGGATGTCGGTCCAGTTATTCATCGTGTCTTCCTTCATGCGGCGACGGTTTCGAATTCATGTTTCAGCTTGCCCTCTTTGGCGCGCTCGACCCACGGGTCGCGCTCGACCGACAGCGCGAACAGCAAGCGTTCGTACAACGCGCGCCGCCCTTCGACATCGTCGAGTATTTTCTTTTTCACGTAATCGAGGCCGACGCGCTCGACGTAATGCACGGTGCGGTCGAGGTAGCGCGCCTCTTCGCGATAGAGCTGCAGGAAGGCGCCGGAATATTCGAGCACCTCGTCGGTCGTTTTCAGCTTGACCAGGAACTGCGCGACCTCGGTCTTGATGCCTCCGTTGCCGCCGACGTAGATCTCCCAGCCGGAATCGACGCCGATGATACCGACATCCTTGATCGCGACTTCGGCGCAGTTGCGCGGGCAGCCCGACACCGCGAGCTTGACCTTGTGCGGCGCCCACATCTTGAAGAACACCTTCTCCAGGTCGATCCCCATCTGCGTCGAATCCTGCGTGCCGAAGCGGCACCACTCCGAACCGACGCAGGTCTTCACCGTGCGCAACGCTTTTCCATACGCATGGCCGGACGGCATGTCGAGATCGGCCCAGACTTTCGGCAGGTCTTCCTTCTTCACGCCCAACAGATCGATGCGCTGGCCACCGGTGACCTTCACCGTGGGGATGTTGTATTTCTCGGCGACGATGGCGATGCGCTTCAGTTCGCTCGGCGTCGTCTGCCCGCCCCACATACGCGGGATCACCGAGTAGGTGCCGTCCTTCTGGATGTTCGCGTGCGCGCGCTCGTTGATGAAGCGCGACTGCGGATCGTCCTCGGCCTCGCCCGGCCAGGTGGAAATCAGATAGTAGTTGAGCGCCGGGCGGCAACTCGCGCAGCCATTCGGCGTGCGCCACTCCATGAAGGTCATCACCTGCGGAATCGTCAGCAACTTGTTCTGACGGATCGCCGCGCGTACGTCTTCGTGCGTGTGGTCGGTGCATCCGCACATCGATTTGGTTTTCGGCGTAGCCGAATAATCACCGCCTGCGGTCACTGCCAGAATCTGCTCCACCAGACCGGTGCAAGAGCCACATGAAGACGAGGCCTTGGTGTGCTTGCGCACGTCTTCCAGCGTGAACAGGCCCTTCTCGCGGATCGCCTTGACGATGTCGCCCTTGCACACGCCGTTGCAGCCGCACACTTCCATGTCGTCGGTCATGCTGGCGGCTTTGTTGATGCCCTGGTGGCCGAGGTTGCCGCAGTGATCCTGACCGAACATCAGGTGATCCCGCAGCTCAGTCACGTCCTTGCCGTCGCGCAGCAGCGAAAAATACCAGGCGCCGTCGACGGTATCGCCGTACATCACGCCGCCGACCAGCTTGTTGTCCTTGATGACGAGCTTTTTGTAGACGCCGCCGATGGGATCGGAATAGAGAATCGCCTCGGTACCTTCGCCACCCATAAAGTCGCCGGCGGAAAACAGGTCGATGCCGGTGACCTTGAGCTTGGTCGAGGTGATCGATCCTTCGTAGCGGCCAATGCCATGTTGCGCCAGATGATTGGCACACACCTTGGCCTGCTCGAACAGCGGCGCGACCAGGCCGTAGGCAATGCCGCGGTGCGCGGCGCATTCGCCGATGGAATAGATGCGCGGATCGAAAGTCTGCATCGTGTCGTTGACGACGATGCCGCGATTGCAGTGCAGGCCGGCCGATTCGGCGAGTTCGGTGTTGGGGCGGATGCCGACCGCCATCACCACCAGATCGGCGGGGGCGGAGTCGCCGTCACCTTCGACGTTGCTCAGGTCAGGCTTGAACTTGATCGCGCAGACCCGTCCGCTCTCACCCTTGACCAGTTCCGCCGTCTGCTTTTTCAGCAGGAACTTCATGCCCTTCTCTTCCAGGCTCTTCTGCAGCAGGCGCGCGGCGGGCTCGTCGAGCTGGCGCTCCATCAGCCACGGCCCGATGTGAACCACCGAAACGTCCATGCCGCGCTTCATCAGACCATTCGCGGCTTCCAGCCCCAGCAGTCCGCCACCGATGACGACGGCATGCTTGTACTGCGTCGACGCATGGATCATCGCATCGACGTCGGCAATGTCGCGAAAGCTGATCACACCCGGCAGATCGGCACCGGGCACCGGCAGGATGAAAGGATTAGAGCCGGTGGCGAGCAGCAGGCGGTCGTACTCCGCACAGGTACCGTCATCGGCCTCCACCACGCGCGCGGTGCGGTCGATCTTCACGACCTTTTTTCCCTTATGCAGCGTGATGTGGTTGTCGCTGTACCAGTCGAGCGGGTTCAGCACGATGTCGTCGACGGTCTGTTCGCCGGCGAGCACGGGCGACAGCAGAATGCGGTTGTAGTTGGGATGCGGCTCGGCGCCGAAGACGGTGATGTCGTAAAGATCGGGCGCCAGCTTCAGCAGTTCTTCGAGGGTACGCACCCCCGCCATGCCGTTGCCGACCATCACCAGTTTCATTTTGGGCTCGCGCCCCATGGGCGTACTCATATCCATATCACCACTCCTAGTTACCGACCTAAGTGATGACCGAGATACGCCGTTGCATTCGGTCTGCTTGTAACTACTCTAGCAATCGCTGTGCCACACTCGGCATCGCCCGCGAAAGCCTTGTCCAGCCTTGGGTTAGCGAAAACCCACTTCAATCCTCACCGATCCATGCGCACCATCGCGGTGCCTTCGATGGCGCCATGCACCACATGCATCGCTAGGCAGCCGCGCGCCCGAAGCCGTTGATCGCCGTGATCGCGCGCGCCTGATTCAAATCTTCGGTGTAGCCCGCCGCATACAGGCACACCGCGAGCTGGTTGCGTATCGGCAAGGGCAGCGGCAGCGGATCGCGCAGCGCCTGCGCGATCCACGCGCCCGTCGCGCGCGCA
>JBGSZD010000115.1:0-2857 GCA_041750575.1 Thiobacillus sp.
AAGGCGGCGATGAAGGCCAGCGGATCGGGCAGGTTGTGCTCCTCGACCACCTGGCCGTCGGTTTCGAGCGTCAGCAGATGGGCGCGCACGCGAATGACGGTGCGCGCCGGCAGGCCGATGAAGGAGTAGCGCCCGAAGCGCTCGCCGCCCACCACCGATTCGAGCAGATAGGCATAGGGTGCATTGGCGAGCTTGAGATACACCGACAGCGGCGTTTCCAGGTCGCCCGGCATTTCGCGCACCAGCGGGATGCGGTTGTAGCCCTGGCGGGCGAGGTCGAAAAATTCTTGTTCAGTCATGATAGGGGTTAGGGATCAGGATTCAGGGGTCAGGGAAAAACGCGGGACGCGCCCGATCAGCACCAGCGCCGCCATCGGCGGCACGCTCCCTGAATCCTGATCCCTGAATCCTGCCCCCTCGCCATCACGCCCTTACCACCATCTTCGCCGCCTCGGCCAGCGTCGGCACTACCGCGTCCAGATCGAGCTCGGCGACAGGGCGGCCGCGGTTGTAGCCATACGGCACGCAGAACACCGGCGAGCCGGCGGCACGCGCAGCCTGGGTGTCGTTGAGCGAATCGCCGATCAGCAGCAACTCGTTTGGCTGAATGCCGAATTTCTCGCACGCGTGCAGCAAAGGCAGCGGATCGGGCTTGCGCTTCGGCAGCGAATCGCCGGACAGGATCAGCTCGAAGTAATCGAACAACCCGGTGTCTTTCAGCAGCGGATGGGTGAACAGTTCGGCCTTGTTGGTGATGCAGGCGATGTGCACGCCCATCGCCTTGAAGGCATCGAGGCCTTCGACCACGCCGTCGAACGGCCGCGAATGCAGCGAGACGTGTTCGCCGTAGTGCTTCTGGTACAGCGCGATGGCACGCTCGAACAGCGCGGCATCCGGCTCGGCGTCCATCTCGCCGGTGAGCACGCGCTTGACCAGTCGCGACACGCCGTTGCCGATGTAGGTGGATATCGTCTCCAGACTCGGGCACGGCATGCCCAGATCGGCCATCATCAGCTCGGCGGCGTGGGCGAGATCGGGGGCAGTGTTGAGCAGGGTACCGTCGAGATCGATGACAACGGCTTTGATGGGGAGGGGGAAATTCATTTTCGAGATACAAGTTGCAAGACTCAAGGTTCAAGAGAACATCTTGTCTCTTGTACCTTGAATCTTGTTTCTGATTTAAACCTTCGCCAACTCCGCACGCATCGAAGCGATGATGCTGTTGTAGCGTTGCGGGTCGGTGTCCTTGGCGGCGCCGAAGACGGCGGAACCGGCAACAAACGTATCCACACCGGCTTTGGCGACTTCGGCGATGTTGGCCGGGCCGACGCCGCCGTCGATTTCGATGTTCACCTTGAGACCACGCTCGTCGATCATCTTGCGCACAGCGCGCGCTTTGTCGAGCACGTAGGGAATGAATTTCTGGCCGCCGAAGCCGGGGTTCACGCTCATCAAGAGCACCATGTCGATCTTGTCCAGGGTGTATTCCAGTACGTCGAGCGGGGTCGCCGGATTGAACACCAGACCGGGCTTGCAGCCGAGTTCGCGGATCATCGCGATGGTGCGGTCGACGTGCTCGGACGCTTCCGGATGGAAGGTGATGTAAGTGGCGCCGGCCTTGGCGAAGTCGGGGATGATGCGGTCCACCGGCTTGACCATCAGGTGCACGTCGATCGGCGCGGTGACGCCGTGCTTGCGCAGCGCTTCGCACACCAGCGGGCCGATGGTGAGGTTGGGCACGTAGTGGTTGTCCATCACGTCGAAGTGGACGATGTCGGCGCCGGATTTCAGCACGTTGTCGACTTCCTCGCCGAGCTTGGCGAAATTGGCGGACAGGATGGACGGGGCGATGCGGTAGGTCATGGGAAGCTCCGGGATTTGGGTAAACCCGGACATTTTAACTTAAGTCCGCCACGCCATTGCGTTACACTCCGCGCATCCCGTTCTGTCGAGCAATCCCGTGGCCGAAGGCAAGAAATATCATATCGACGTCAACGTCAACACCGCGTATCTGGCCGACCAGAGCGATCCGTCATCCGACCGCTACGTGTTCGCCTACACCGTCACCATCGCCAACACCGGCACCGTGGCCGCGCAGCTCATCTCGCGCCACTGGGTCATCACCGACGCGGAAAATGTCACACAGGAAGTGAAAGGTCTCGGCGTGGTCGGCGAACAGCCACTGCTGCGGCCGGGCGAGAGTTTCGAATACACCAGCGGCACCGCAATGGCGACGCCGGTCGGCACCATGCGCGGCAGCTATCAGATGGTGGCCGAGGACGGCAACAAGTTCGATGCGGAGATTCCGTCTTTCACGCTGTCGATGCCCAGGGTTCTACATTAAATTAATGCGGGGAAACGGTGAGTGGTCAGTCGGGGATGCCTTCACTCACCACTCACTTCTTCATCGTCCACCAGACGATGAACACAAACAGGCCCAGCGCAATACTGGCCTCCAGCAGCAGCCAGCCCAGTCCCTGACTTTCCATTGTTATACTCGACGCCTGTTCTTGATGTGAGCCATCTTCACCCGTGATGTTGTTGCGCGCAAGCCCGTGGTTGTTCGTTTTGCTGATGTCGGCTTGCGCGGTGCGTCCGCCGGCACCTTCTCCCGTTCCAACACCGTCGCCCGCTCCGATACCCCGGCCCACGCCAGGACCGGTGACGACACCCACACCGACGCCTGCGTTGATCCCCACGCCGGCCACTGCCTACCCCACACTCAAACCGGTCGACTGGTCGACCCTGTCCGCCTGGCGCGACGACGCGGTCGGCGAAGCCTGGCCCGCGCTGCTGCAAAGTTGCAGCACGCTCGGCAAGCAAAGCGCCTGGCAGTCGGTTTGCGCCGATGCGGTCA
>JBGSZD010000116.1:0-4652 GCA_041750575.1 Thiobacillus sp.
CTTTCGGCGTCATGATGTTGGCCACCGGCTGGTCGAGCCTGGTTTCAAAGCGAAGATCGCGGTTGGTGACGATGCCGACTACCTTGCCGCCGTCGATCACCGGCAGGCCGGAAATGCGCTTGGCGCGGGTGATTTCCAGCACCTGACGCACGGACATTTGCGGTGCGACAATGAAAGGATCCTTCACCACGCCGGATTCGAAGCGCTTCACCGCGGCCACCTGGGCGGCTTGCATCTCGGCGTTCATGTTCTTGTGGATGATGCCGATGCCGCCTTCCTGCGCCAGCGCAATCGCCAGACGCGCCTCGGTCACTGTGTCCATGGCAGCGGACAACAAGGGCAAATTCAGGGAGATGGTGCGCGTCAACTGCGTGGACAGGCTGACTTCGCGGGGGAGAATGGCAGAATGGGCGGGAACGAGCAGAACGTCGTCGAACGTCAGCGCTTTTTGCAAAACACGCATGGGCTTTCCTTAACGCAAAGCAGGATTATACGCGCGGCCCTACCCCCGCACAAACAGCGCCAGCAGCCGCGCGAATGCTTGGTTGTAATCTACCAGCCACGATTGCGCGACAACCGGTTGACTCACGCCTGCGATGCAGCTAACTTTGCGGAAGCATTTAAAGCCAGGGCGCGATCAAACGCGTCCAACATTGAACGCCATACAATTCGAGGAGACTACACAATGACCAAATTTTTGCTTGCCCTGACCTCCGTTGCCCTGCTGGGCCTGTCTGGCTGTGCCGACCTCAACGCCAACAAGTCGAGCAGCCAACCCGCTGCCAAGCCGGCCGAAGCCGCCAAGCCCGCGCTCAGCGCGGAAGCACAGGCCGCCCTGACTGCCGCCCAGGCCGCCGTCAAGGATGCTAAGGCCAAGGGCGCACTGTGGACGACTGCGGAAAATGCACTGAAAGCCGCTGAGACCGCCGCAACTACAGGCGACAGCGCCACTGTGCTGAAACAGGCAAAACTGGCCAGCGACCAGGTTCAAAAAGGCCTGGCCCAACTCAACTACCCGATGCTCAAAGTCGGTGACTAAGTTACCCGGTTCCAGCCAGCAAGCCTTCCGGACTGCCGGAAGGCTTTTGCTTTTGGCCGCCCTGTCGGTCGGCACGCACGCACACGCCGAACTCTACAAATGGACGGATGGCCGGGGCAAGGTGAACTACTCGGACCAGCCGCCGACAGTGAACGCCCAAGCCCTCAAGAGTGGCTCGGCAGCGCAGGCCGAAACGACGAACCAGGCCACGCAATCGCTCAACGCCCAGGATCAGGCCTACCAGAAGCGCCGCAAAGATGCCGACGAAGCGCGCGCCAAAGCGGAAAAGGAAGCTGAGCAGGAACGCATCAAGCGTGAGAACTGCGCCAAGGCGCGCAACAATCTCGACAACCTGCAAAACAAGCCGCGCGTTTACACGACCAATGCCGCCGGACAACGCGTCTACATGGACGATGCGGCACGCGCCGGTGCGCTGGCCAGCAGCCAAAAAGCTGTTTCCGATTTCTGCAAATAAGCCCGTTGACTAGCGTCCGTGTAGCTTATGCTGCATCGGGCCGCTCGTTTTCTGCGGCTTTATCCTGAGCGATGGCATCTCCCCCGCCCTTTTTGGTGACCTTGCCTTCTTCCGCCCGTTTGCGCCGCACTTCCTTTGGGTCGGCGATCAGCGGACGATAGATTTCCACCCGGTCCTTGTCGCGCACGGTTTCATCAAGCTTCACCAGTTTGCTGAAAATGCCGATCTTGTTCTTGGCGAGGTCGATTTCGGGAAAAGCGTCCAGCACACCTGAGGTACGAATGGCATCTTCCACCGTCGCGCCTTCGGCCAGCTGAACCTGCAGCAGGGGCTGCTGCACAGGCAGGGCATACACGACTTCGACGTTGATATTGGTTGCATTCACAATGCGTACACCTCGTCGGCGCGACGCACGAAGGCATCGACAAAAGTATTGGTGATATGACTGAAAACAGGTGCCAGGATCGTTTCCAGTACCCGGCTCGAAAACGCATACTCCAGGCGGAACTCGATCTTGCAGGCGTCGTGCCCCAGCGGCGAAAACAGCCAGTCGCCCTCCAGGTGCGAAAAGGGACCATCCTGCAACTTGATCCGCATTTCGCGTGGATGCGTCTTGGTGTTGTCCGTGGTGAAGTTCTGCCGTATGCCCATATAGGCGATATGGATCGTCGCCACCGTATGATGCGCGTCGCGCGACTTCAGTTCGGTACCGCCGCACCAGGGTAGAAAAACCGGGTAATCCTCGACCCGGTCCACCAGCTCAAACATGCGTTCCGGGGTGTGCGCCACCAGCACACTTTTTTCCACGCGCGCCATCTCTACCCAAAGACTTGTAAAATCAAAGATTGTACGCAAGCCCTTCAGCCATGAGCATCGCCGATAACAAAAAAGCTTTCCACGATTATTTCATCGAAGAGAAATTCGAGGCCGGGCTCGTGCTTGAAGGCTGGGAAGTCAAAGCCATACGCGCCAGTCGGGTGCAGTTGAAGGAAGCCTATGTGGTCGTCAAGAACGGCTCGGTCTACCTGATCGGTTGCCACATCAGCCCGCTGCCCACCGCCTCCACCCACATCAATCCTGATCCCACGCGTTCGCGCAAGCTGCTGCTGCACGCGGCGGAAATCAACAAGCTGATCGGCAAGACCGAGCGCGCCGGTTTTACCCTGGTGCCGCTCGACATGCATTTTTCCAAAGGCCGCATCAAGCTGGAAATTGGTCTGGCAAAAGGCAAGAAACAACACGACAAGCGCGCGGCCGAAAAGGAGCGCGAATGGCAACGCGAGAAGCAGCGACTGGTGCGCGCTTAGCATGTTGGAACTGGCCGACCAGCGGCTGAAATAATCCGCTGATTGGTCGTTTTAAACATTGTAAATTTGCCGAAATTTTGACTACAATTGTCAACATCTCGACAAGCAAGGAACGCACATGTCGGCCCTACCCGTTTACCAGGTTGAATTCATTCCGCTGGAACGTCGACTGGGCGACCGTCGCATTGCCCCGCGCGATGCGGCGCTGCCCTCCTGCATCAAGGCAGATCGCCGTGAAGTTGTTGGGCGGCGTGCCGAAGATCGCAAAACCGCCTTCCTCAAAGTCGTTTGACGTTCAGCTTACCTTGACGCGCGGTGCGCCCGCGTCGAGTTGCCCTATCGTTTTCGCCCCATCAAGCCCGAACTGCCGGAAGGCAGCCAGAACCTCCGCTTCAATCGCCGGATCGCACGCAACCAGCAGGCCTCCGCTGGTTTGGGGGTCGCACAGGAATTTGCGTTGCCATTCGGCAATACCCGCGTCCAGCTCGATTTCGTGCCCGTAGCTGGCCCAGTTGCGCTCGGCCGCGCCGGTCGCGATACCCGCCTGGGCAAGTTGCAAAGCCTCCTCAATCACTGGCAACTGATCGAACCGTATGCGCGCCGACAGCTGCGAACCTCGTACGATCTCCAGCAAATGGCCCAGCATAGCGAAACCGGTGACGTCGGTCATGGCGTGCACATCATCCATCTCGCCCAACAGAGAACCAGGAGTATTCAATTGCGTGGTGGTCTCGACCATCTGCCTATAGCCCTCGGCGGAGAGCTCGCCTTTTTTCAATGCAGCCGAGAGAACACCGACACCCAGCGGCTTGCCCAGAATCAGCACATCGCCCGGCTTCGCCGCGTTGTTGCGTTTCACTCGATCGGGATGCACCACGCCGATGCCGACCAGGCCATAAATCGGCTCCGGCGCGTCGATGGAGTGACCGCCGGCAACCGGAATACCCGCCGCGCGGCAGACCGCTTCGCCGCCCGCCAGAATCTGGCGTATGGTCTCGACCGGCAGTTTGCCGACCGGCATGCCGACGATGGCCAGCGCGAATAGTGGCTTGCCGCCCATGGCGTAAATGTCGGACAGCGCATTGGTGGCGGCGATGCGGCCGAAGTCGAAGGCGTCGTCCACGATCGGCATGAAAAAATCGGTGGTGGCGACGATGGCCTGGCTATCGTTGAGGCGGTACACCGCTGCGTCGTCGCTCGATTCCGTGCCGACCAGCAGGTCGGCGAAGCCAGCCATGGGGGCGGACTGCGCCAGAATGTCCTTCAGCACGGCGGGCGCGATTTTGCAGCCACAGCCGCCACCGTGTGAAAATTGGGTCAGTTTGATTGTGTCCACGTTTTTCTTTCCTGAAAGTTGAGCCAGCTTGCGCGCCGCCACCGTAGCAGAACTGCATGCCTTTGACGAGGTGATCGACGTCCGTTCCCCCGGCGAATTCGCGGAAGACCATGTCCCCGGCGCCATCAACCTGCCTGTACTGAACGATGCCGAACGCGAACGCGTCGGCACGATGTACAAGCAGGTATCGTCGTTCGAAGCGAAAAAAGTCGGCGCGGCGCTGGTATCGCGCAATATCGCGCAGCACCTCGAAACGTATTTTGTCGACAAGCCCAAGTCGTATCGGCCGCTGGTGTACTGCTGGCGCGGCGGTAGCCGCAGCGGGGCGATGACGCACATCCTGGAGAAAATCGGCTTCGCCGCGACGCAACTCGATGGCGGCTACAAGGCCTATCGGCGACACGTGATCGCCGAACTCGACAGTCTGCCATCAAGCCGGGGCTACCGCGTGGTGTGCGGCCCGACCGGCAGCGGCAAAAGCCGCCTGCTGCAGGC
>JBGSZD010000117.1:0-3628 GCA_041750575.1 Thiobacillus sp.
AGCGTATCCAGTGCGGCCTGCACCGCTGGCAACTGCGGCAGGCGCGCACGCGCCTCGGCCAGCACGCTGCGGTCGCCATATAACTGCGGCAGTGCGGCAAAGGCATCGCGCAACGCTGCGGGCAGGCCGGCGGTCAACACCACCACGGCGCTGCTGTCCTTGGCCTGCAGCGCGCCGAACAGTTGATGCTCGATCTCGCCGCTCAAGCCGGCTTCCTGCGCCAGCGCGCGATAAACGCCGACGTGGCCGATGTCGAGTTGCAGCGTCTTGACGCCGCATGCGGCGAGGCCCTGCAGCATCAGCGTGAGGATTTCGAGATCCGCCTCGGCCCCGGCTTCACCGTACAACTCGGCGCCGATCTGGATCGGTTCGCGCGAACGATGGAAACCGTCGGATTGTGTATGCAGTACGCTGCCTGCGTAGCACAGGCGATTCACCGCGTTGGCGGCGAGCAGGTGGGCATCGATGCGCGCCACCTGCGGCGTGATGTCGGCACGCACGCCCATCAAGCGGCCGGTCAACTGATCAACCAGCTTGAAGGTCTTGAGGTCAAGGTCGGCGCCGACGCCGGTCAGCAGCGAATCAACGTATTCCATCAGCGGCGGAATCACCAGCTGATAGCCGCGGCCACGGAACAGGTCGAGCAACGCGCGCCGCATGTCTTCCATGCGCCAAGCCTGCGGCGGCAGCACATCCTCGACGTTTTCGGGCAATAACCAGGCAGTCATTTCAGTTCGACATCATCAACAAAAAAACGCCGCCCACTATCGAGGCAGCGCCGATAAAACGCAACTGGCCGTTCCTGAGTTCCAGCATCCTGCTGAAACCCTCGCGCCACAGGGCGGGGGCGGCAAATGGCAGGATACCTTCGATCACCAGCAGCAGGCCGATTGCAGCAAGCCAGTCAACACCGGTCATTTTCCGCCGGCGGCACGCGGATTCTTCATGTATTTGAAGAAGTCGGCGCTGGGGTCGAGCACCATCACATCGCTCTTGCTCTTGAAGCTTTCGCGGTACGCCTGCATCGAGCGATAGAACGCGTAGAACTCGGGGTTTTTGCCATACGCCTCGGCATACGCTGCCGAGGCCTTGGCGTCGCCTTCGCCCTTGACGCGCTGAGCATCGCGGTAGGCCTCGGCGACGATCACATCCTTCTGCTTGTCTGCGTCGGCCTTGATTTTCTCGGCTTCCGCCGCGCCGGTCGAACGCAGCTCGTTGGCCACCTGTTTGCGCTCGGCTTCCATCCGGCGGTAGACGTTTTCCGACACGGTCTCAGGCAGATCGACCCGCTTGATGCGCACATCGACCACCTGGACGCCGATCTTGCGCGCGTCCTGGTCGGCCTTGGTGCGGATGATGCTCATGATTTCCTCGCGGCGACCCGACACCACTTCGTTGACCGTGCGTTTGCCGAACTCGGCGCGCAGACCGTCGTTCACGGTCTGGTTCAGGCGAATCTGCGCCCGCATCTCGTCGCCGCCCACTGACACATAGAACTGCTTGGAATCGATCACGCGCCATTTGATGAACGAGTCCACCAGCACGTTTTTCTTTTCCGAGGTGATGAAACGCTCGGGATCAGCCGCGTCCAGCGTCAGGATGCGCGTATCGAAATAACGCACGTTCTGCACCAGCGGCAACTTGAAGTAGAGGCCGGGCCTGGTTTTCACCGACACCACTTCCCCAAGCTGAAACACCATGGCGTTCTGCCGTTGATCGACGGAGAACATGCTGCCGCTCAGCACCACCAGCAGGATAACCAGACCGATCAGGAAGGAACCCAGACTCTTGTTCATGGCCGATCCTCCCGGTCACGGTTGCGCAAGGCATCGCGCGAGCGTGTATCGACTGGAATCGAGGGCGTCGTCGTGGCCGGCGCCTGCGACAGCACTTCGGGCGCACCGCTGTAGGGCTGGCTGACGATCTGCTGCAACTTGTCGAGCGGCAGATACAGCAGGCTGTTGCCGCCTTTCTGATCGACCACCACTTTGCTGGTGTTGTTCATCACGGTCTGCATGGTGTCGAGGTACATACGTTGGCGCGTGACCTGCGGCGCCTTCTGATATTCGGTAAGAATTTGCGCAAAGCGGCTGGCTTCACCTTCGGCATTGGCAATCACCGACTGCTTGTAGCCCTGCGCCTCTTCCTTCAGGCGCGAGGCGAAACCGCGCGCACGTGGGATCACGTCGTTAGCATAGGCTTCAGCCTCGTTTTTGACGCGCTCGCGATCCTGGCTCGCCTTGACGGCATCATCGAACGCCGCCTGCACCTGTTCAGGCGGCTGGATGTTCTGCAAGGTCACCTGGCTGATGCTGATACCCGTCTTGTAGCGATCGAGAATCTGCTGCATCAGCACCTTGGCACGCGCTGCGATGTCGGCGCGGCCTTCGTAGAGCACGAAGTCCATCTTGCTCTTGCCGACGATTTCGCGCATCGCGGTCTCGGCCACCTGCAGCACGGTATCTTCCGGCGCACGGTTGACGAACAGGAACTCGACCGGGTCTTTCAGGATGTACTGCACCGCGAATTGGAGATCGATGATGTTCTCGTCGTCGGTCAGCATCAATGACTCTTTCAGCACCTTGCTCTTGACGCTGTTGCGATAGCCGATTTCCACGGTGCGCACCTGATCGACGTTGACGACTTCGCGCGACTCGATCGGCCACGGCAAGTGCCAGCGTGGACCCGGTTCGGTGGTCTCGACGTATTGGCCGAAACGCAGCACCACGCCGCGCTGACCAGTATCGACGATGTAAAACCCGCTCGCCACCCATACCAGCACCAGCGCGCCGATCAGCAAGCCAAGCAGATTACCGCCGCCCGGCATGCCTACGGGCGAGTCGTCGCCGCCCTCCGGGCCCTTGTTGCCGAACATGCCGTTGATGCGCTGGTTCAGGCGCTTCCAGAGTTCGTCCAGGTCGGGCGGGCCGCTGTTTTTGTTGCGGTTACCGTTGTTGCCCCATTGCGGGTCATTCCAGGCCATATTTTTAGTTTATGCAGAGAGAACAGTGGATTGGGGAGAGAGTTCGTCCGATACGTCGGTTTCGTCCTGGCTGGCTTCAACCTGGACGCGGCGGGCGGACAGGATTTCTGACAGCGCCTCGCGTAAAAGTTCAAGCCCCGCGCCGGTTTGCGCGGATACATACACACTTTGAAGTTTACCATATTCACAGCGCCCCACTCCCGGCGCGACGCCCGTCAAATCGAGCTTGTTGTAAACGCGAAGCTTCGGCACGGCATCCGCGCCGATTTCAGCCAGCACCTTGTCGACCGCTTCGATCTGACGCTCGCGCGCCGGGCTGGCGGAATCGATCACATGCAGCAGCAAATCGGCCTCGGCCGTGGCTTCCAGCGTGGCACGGAAGGCCGCGACCAGATCGTGCGGCAGCCGGGTAATGAAGCCGACGGTATCCGACAGCACGACCTCTCCCACCTGAGGCAGATAGATTTTGCGCGTGGTGGTATCGAGTGTGGCGAACAGCTGGTCGGCCGCATAGGCACCGGCCCGCGTAAGCGCATTGAACAGGGTGGACTTGC
Source organism: Thiobacillus sp. (assembly GCA_041750575.1). GTDB lineage: Bacteria > Pseudomonadota > Gammaproteobacteria > Burkholderiales > Thiobacillaceae > Thiobacillus. Next base: position 3,538 of record JBGSZD010000117.1, read on the forward strand.
CGGCGTTGGTGTAGCCCACCAGCGCCACCGACAGCACATGCTGGCGCGCACGCGAACGCCGCTGGGTGCGGCGCTGCTTGCCTAGTTTCGC
>JBGSZD010000118.1:0-5360 GCA_041750575.1 Thiobacillus sp.
GCGCCAGCAGTTCGGCGTGCCGGGAGGTGAGCTGGCCGAGCATCGCGTTCCAGTCGTCGCCCAGCAGCGATTCGGCGCGCGCCTCGCCAATCTCGTGCAGGATCATGGCTTCGCTTTCGGCTTCGGCCATGCGGTCGAGGCCACGCTCGATGTCGTGCTCGAAATCATAGTGGGCAAACGCGCGTCCCAGCGCGGTGTCCTTTTCCTTCCACTGCCATTCTTCGTACTTGTTCCACAGCAGGCGGCGCACCGCATCCATGCGCAGGAAAATGGCGCCGCCGCGCATCGCCGCCGGCGGCGCAATCAGATCGCGCGCATATTCGCAGCCGGCCACCAGCACCTGCACGCCTTCGCGCACTTCGGCACGCTTGAGTTCGGCCAGTACGAAATGCGGCTTGCGAAAGCGCCCGAGTCCGCTGCTGTAAACCAGCCCCTGCGGGATCAGCGCGCGGTTGATATCGTCGGCCTCAAACGGGTCGATGCCGTTTTCGTTCAGCGGCAGGGGCGCGAAGTCTTCTTCCTCCACCGTGTCCCACAGGCTTTCGCGCGCGTTCAGCCAGTCGCCGAGTTCGTCCTTGGGCAGGCGCGCGCCGTAGGGAATTTCCATTTCCCAGCGGTAGTACTCGCGCATTTCCAGCAAAAAAGTGCACATCGTCATGTCGCGCGCGTGGCGGGCGTCGGCGATGGTGCAGTTCTTCTGCACCGTGTCGATAAGGGTGGAAAGATCAACCATGGAGCGCTCCTGCCAAGGGATGTATTCCAAGTGTACAAATAAAAACGGCCCGTTCAACCGGGCCGTTTTCAGGGGTATTGCAAGCAGCAACTCGTTGCTTAGTGACGCCGGCTGGAACCGAAATAATTCAGGTCGGCGCGCGAGCGGCGGCTGAGTTCGAAGCGTGCGGCATCAGCTCCGCTGTATTGCCCGGCGAGTTGACCATACACTTCGGTGGCCCAGGGTTTGTCATTGAGCGCGTCGGCGATGCCTTCGGCCCAGCGCAGCTTGTCGGCGGGCGATTTCATGTGCGTGCCGCATTCGGCATACCATTTTTTCAGCGCCTCGGCCGGCAGGGCAAAACCCTTCAGGCGGTCGATGAACTGAATGCAGGCATCGCCGTTGGTGCAAGCGGCGGCCGCTTCCGCAAACAGTTCGTTGGCCCGTGTGCTGTTGCCCATCGAAGCGTACAGGCGGCCGATGTGGGTCAGCGCGAAGTGATCCTTGGCCTGACTGTGCGCGGCCTCCAGCAGGCGGCCGGCTTCCGTCGCATCCTGCGTCGCAGCGAAGCTGGCTTCCGCGAGTTTGGCGGTGTCGTACACGGTGGCGTTGGCGTCCGCGGCCAGTGCGGCCTCGCGTGCGGCCAAATAGGCGCGCGCCTTGGAGACGCCAAGTTCACGGTGTTTCAGCTGCGCGGCGGTGACAACCAGATCCTTGAACGCAATGAAGTCGGTGGCGTTTTCTGCTGCGCGGTCGAGCAGGCGTCCGAGCCAGGTCGTGTCGTCGAGGTTCTTGTCCACTGCCACGAGAATCGGCTTGTAGCGCGAGAACTGGTAGCCGGTGCCGTCGAGCAGATTTTCAGCGGATTCGATCAGTTTGGCGGAATAGAAGGGATCTTCCAGTTCCAGGCGCACGCGCTCGGCCAGCGCGAGGAATTGCTTGACGCTGATCGCGTCTTTTTCCAGTTGCTGGAATTCCATATAGCGTGCGTGATTGGTCTGGCGCTTTTCCAGCTTGACCTTCACGCGCGCCAGACGCTCGGTATCGTCGGCCAGATGCGCTTCCACCGCGGTGACCAGCTTCTGCATCTCGTCCAGCCCGGCCACGGCGTCTTCCGCCTTGTCCAGCAGGGCTGCCGCGCCCGGCTTGTCGCCCACACCCGCCAGTCCTTCGGCCAGTTCGATGTATTCGCCGGTGGCGGTGGCCAGATCGCCGGCCTTTTTCAGCGCGGACTGCATGAACGCCGCATCGCCCACCTGCTTGGCCGACTTGATCAGTGTCTTGGCGGCGGTGAAATCGGTCGCACCTTGCAGCGCACGCTCGTACAGCGCCTTGGCCTTCTGGGGATCGCCCAGCGTCTTGGTGACCTCGCCCGCCAGCGCCAGCAGATCGGGCACCGTGGAAAGCTTCTCGGCCGCCTTGTTGAAAATCGCCGCCGCGTAATCCTTGTCCAGCAGATGCTCGGCCGAGGCCGCCGCGAGCTTGCTGAATTCCACCGCGCGCGAGATTTTCGCCTCGGCCTTTTCCAGCACTTTTTTCGCGAAAGCATTGTCGGCGATTACGCTCATCACGTTCTTCGCCAGATCGATCAGCGGGTCGAGGTTGCTGGTTTCCTTCAGCGCCTTTTCATACGCACCCACCGCCGCCACCTTGTCGCCCAACACCTTGAATTTGGCCTCGGCCAGCGCGACCTGCTCCTCGCCCGACATGCAGTAGTCTTCCGCGGTCTGCAGCAATTCCTCGGCACGGCCCTGCTCGCCCAGCGCCTTGTAGGCGATGGCGCATGCCGCCAGATCCTTGGTGAACTGGCAACCGTCCGCCTCCCGATCCATCAATTCCTTGGCGTAGGCCGCATCGGCTGGTTCCTGCAAGGCTTCCAGCGCGAGTGCCGCGTAATCGGCGCCGCTGCTGCATTGGGCTTCTTTGGGGGTGAGGGTGTCGCGGGTGGCCATGGCTTTGTCTCCGTGAAATTCAACCGTGTGATTTTCCGCCGCGTCTGGGTGCGCAGCCAATAAGTAATGTCGATGGTGGCATTAGTGCAAGTGGGTGGACCTGTTCGCCAGCGTCCGGGTGAGGCGAAACGGCAATCGTCAACCCGCCGCCGCCACGCTGACCCGATTCCGCCCGTTTTCTTTCGACGCATACAGCGCGCGGTCGGCGCGCTCGATGAAGGCGGTGGGCGGTTCTCCGGGCTGGTAGCGGGCAACGCCCAGCGACAGGGTCACGCGGGCCATGGCTTCGTCGCTGCCGCTGCGTTTGATCCGTCCGCGCTCAATGGCGCTGCGAATCTGTTCGGCGAGTATTTGCGCGCCGTTAAGCGAGGTATCGGGCAGCAGAACGACGAACTCTTCGCCGCCGTAGCGCGCGGCGGTGTCGCGTCCTTTGACATTGTCCTTGATGACGGTAGCCACGGCGCGAATGACCTTGTCGCCAAACAAGTGTCCGTAGGTGTCGTTGATCTTCTTGAAATGATCGATGTCGCCCATCAGCAGGCACGGGCCTTCGGCGCCGCCTTTCGCGCCGGCACTTGCCAGACAGTCCGTCAGTGCTTGGTCGAATCCTCTGCGGTTGACCAGTCCGGTCAGGCCATCGGTGAGCGAGGCATCGCGTGCGCGTGCGACTTCCTTGCGAAGCGTGTCAATTTCCTGCTGGCTCGTGTCCAGTTTGGACTTCAGCGTGGAGACGGATGCCTGCATCGCCTGGGTGCCGGCAAGCAGGACTTTGAGGTCGATGGGAATGTTGTTGCTTTCGCTGTCCTGCGTCAGGCGCTGCAGCGTTTCGCCAAATACGCCGGCCTCTTTTGCAGCGACGCCCGTGGACTGTGCAACCTCGCCGAGGATCCGTTGAAATCCTGCGGCGATGGTGTTGGCGGCTGCGCTGTCGATATCCGCGACATGGCGCTCGAAGAGCTGAAGGATGTCGCGCTCGCTCAGTGTCGTGTGCTGGGCGAGCAGCGCATCGATGGCATCGATCAAGGCCGTGTTGCTGCCCGATACATACTCGTACCAGACGGCATAACTGATCGGATGCAATGCCGCATCCTGGTTCGCCATCAAAGGCAGCGCGCGCCTGAGGTACTCCGCGCTTTCTTCCTTGTTGTGCTGATATTTCATGGATGCTCCCCGCTATTGTTTATTGTCGGCGCTTCGATGAGACGTTCAGTGCTTGGGTGGATGCGGCATCAACTTGTCGATATACGCAATCGAGATCGCCGATGCGACGAAAGTCATGTGGATGACAGTTTGCCACAGCAGCACCTTGTCGGTCAGGTTGGGCGCGTTGATGAAGGTCTTCAGCAGATGGATCGACGAGATGCCGATGATGGCGGTGGCGAGTTTGACCTTGAGCACGTTGGCGTTGACGTGCGACAGCCACTCGGGTTCGTCCGGGTGGCCTTCGAGGTTCAAGCGCGAGACGAAAGTTTCGTAGCCGCCGACGATGACCATGATGAGCAGGTTGGAGATCATCACCACGTCGATCAGGCCCAGCACGATGAGCATGATGGCTTCTTCGGTGAGGGTGAAAGTGCCGGCGACGAGGTGTTCCAGCTCGACCATGAAGTGCACGACGTAGACCAGTTGGGCGCCGATCAGGCCGAGATACAAGGGCACCTGCAGCCAGCGGCTGCCGAACAGGATGGAGGTGAGAAGTTTGCTGCTTGTGCTGATGGGCGGGCTGGTTTCGGGTTTCATGTTTGAGATGGTGGTAAAGGGTCGCGGTAGGGTGCGGGATTCGGATTACAAAACATAGCGCGCGAGGTCTTCGCGCGCGGCGAGCGCGGCCAGCCGCGAGGTGACGGCGTCGGCATCGACGACGTGTTCGCCGGTGACGCTGCCGGCGTCGAAGGAAATATCCTCCAACAGTTTCTCCATCACGGTGTGCAGGCGGCGGGCGCCGATGTTTTCGGTGCGCTCGTTCACCTCGAAGGCGATTTCGGCGATGCGGCGGATGCCGTCGCCGGTGAATGTGAGCGTCACGCCTTCGGTGGCCAGCAGGGCTTCGTATTGGTGGGTGAGGCAGGCGTCGGTGGCCGTCAGAATCTGCTCGAAATCTTCCACGCTCAAGGCCTGCAGTTCGACCCGGATCGGCAGCCGCCCCTGCAGTTCGGGGATGAGGTCGGACGGCTTCGACAGGTGAAACGCGCCGCTGGCGATGAACAGGATGTGATCGGTTTTCACCATGCCGTACTTGGTCGACACGGTGGTGCCTTCGATCAGCGGCAGCAGGTCGCGCTGCACGCCCTGGCGCGACACGTCGCTGCCGTGGGCATCGCTGCGGGTGGCAATTTTGTCGATCTCGTCCAGGAACACGATACCGTTCTGCTCGACGGCTTCCAGCGCCTGCTGCTTGGTGTCCTCGTCGCTGATGAGGCGGCCGGCTTCTTCCTCGGTCAGCAGCTTGAACGCTTCATTCACTTTCAGCTTGCGGCTTTGCCGGCGGCTCTGGCCGAGATTGGCGAACATGCCCTGCAACTGCTGCGACAGATCCTCCATGCCGGGCGGTGTGAAGATTTCCATGCTGGGGTTGACGGCGGCCAGATCGATCTCGATTTCCTTGTCGTCGAGCTGGCCTTCGCGCAGCATTTTCCGAAACCGCTGGCGCGCCGCGCCTTCCTCGCGCACCGGCTCGGCCTCGCCGAAGCCGACGC
>JBGSZD010000119.1:0-5667 GCA_041750575.1 Thiobacillus sp.
AAGTCAGCCCAACTACCACCACAACACCCACACCTATCGGCTGTAAATTGTTAAAGATCAATCAATTAGACCAACAGCTTCCACCGCCAGCCCGTTCGAGAAGGTGCGCATTCTACGTAGTTCACATAAAACGTCAACACAAATTTCGAAATGGTTGCGGGGGCAGGATTTGAACCTACGACCTTCGGGTTATGAGCCCGACGAGCTGCCAGACTGCTCCACCCCGCGCCTGTCGCAAATGAAACTGCGTCAATCGAGAAGCGGGACTATAGCAAAGCGCGCGTCTGCCCGTCAACACTTACCGGGCTTTCTCGAAGAGGTCACGTGCCTCGGGACAGATATCCCCAATGTTTTCAAGAGCCTCATGGAAACCACCTCTGCAATGACACGGTAAATACCATTCCAAGAGCTGCAGCGAAGCCGGGAAACCCGCCTTATTTATAGGCAGACAGTTCATAGCCAAAGCCGCTACCATTCTTCCAATATCGATTGGAAAGCCGCTGTGCGCATCACTGATTTTTCCATCGCGCGCTTGCCGCGCATCGAGTTTGGCTCGGGCGTGCTTGCCCGATTGCCACTCATTACGCGTCGATTTGGCACGCGCGCCTTGCTCGTGACCGGCGCAGGTTCGCTGAAAAGCTCGCCATTTTGGCCCGCAGTAACAACCGGGCTCAAAGCGCAGGACATTTCATGGCTGCACCTTGCCATTCCGGGCGAACCCTCGCCACAGTTGGTGGACGAGGCTGTGCGGGCCTTCCACACCGAGCCGATCGATGTCGTCATCGGCATCGGCGGTGGTAGCGCGCTGGATGCCGCCAAGGCGATCGCGGGCCTGCTCAAACCCGGCAATTCGGTGATGGACCATCTGGAAGGCGTGGGGCCTGAATTGCCTTATGTTGGTCCGACCACGCCCTTCATCGCTGTACCAACCACGGCAGGCACCGGTTCGGAAGCGACCAAGAATGCAGTTTTAAGTGTGCAAGGCATGGATGGCTTCAAGAAGTCCTTCCGCGACGAGATGCTGGTAGCGGAATACGCGCTGGTCGACCCCGATCTCCTGGCGACCTGTCCGCCCGCTGTCATCGCCGCGAACGGCATGGATGCCTTCACCCAGTTGCTGGAATCCTATGTATCCAGCCGGGCCGCACCACTGACCGACTCGCTCGCCTGGGGCGGCATGAAAGCGGCACGCGATGGCCTGCTGGCGCTGTATGTCGACGCCGGCGACGCGGCAGCACGCGAACGGATGGCGTATGCGGCGCTGGTATCCGGCATCACGCTGGCGCAGGTCGGGCTCGGGTCTGTGCACGGGCTCGCGGCGCCGCTAGGGGCATTCTTCCCGATTCCACACGGCGTTGCCTGCGGCACATTGGTGGCAACAGCTACACGCATCAATATCGAAACGCTGCACCTGCGCGAACCGGCGCATCCGGCCCTGGAGAAATATGCGCAAGTGGGGCGCCTGCTGAGCAAGCAGGGGCAGCTGAACCAGGATGCTGCCCATGCGGCCCTGATCGACATACTGGAAGCCTGGACCCGCGAACTCAAGCTGCCGACCCTGGCGCATTTCGGGGTCACGCCCGCCGACATCCCACGCATCGTCGCCCACAGCCGCGGCAGCAGCATGAAGACCAATCCGATTACGCTTGAAGACAGCGAAATCGCGGCCATCCTCAGCACACGAATCTGACCGTGACCCGCTCAAGTTACGCGTCCGCCATCCGCTAATTCAGCGACCCAACTTTCTGGAGTACAGCATGTCCGGCGGCCTGGTTCTACTTATCGTGCTCGCACTGCTCGCCATCTTCGGCGTATTCATTTTCAATCAGCTGGTGACGCTGAAGCACAACGTCGGCAAGGCGTGGGCGAATATCGACATCCTGCTCAAGCAGCGTCACGACGAACTGCCCAAGCTGGTCGAAACCTGCAAGCAGTACATGCAGTTCGAGCAGGAAACACTGGAAAAGGTGATGCAGGCACGCAACCAAGTTGCCAGCGCGCGCGAAGCGCAAAACATCACCGCGCTGGGGCAAGCCGAAGGCGCACTGCGCGTCGGTCTGGGCAATCTGTTCGCGGTTGCCGAAGCCTACCCCGAGTTGAAGACCAACGAAACCTTCCAGCATCTGCAGGCGCGCATCACCGGGCTGGAAAATGCCATTGCCGACCGGCGCGAGTTCTACAACGACTCGGTCAACGTCAACAACGTGCGCGTCGAACAATTCCCCGACACCATCGTTGCGCGCCTGTTCAGCTTCCGCCAGTTTCCGCTGCTGCGGTTTGCGGCCGAAGAGAAGAAAGACGTCGACCTGAAACAGCTTTTCAATAGCTGATGTTCGGCACGCACCGGGCGGCCGAGTGGCGGCACGACTACGCCAATTTCGCCCTGGGCGGCGGCAACCTGGCGATACTGCTGCTCGGGTTCCAACTGAAATCGGCGTTCGGCTGGACCCTCACCCTGGCGCTGGTCGGCCTCACCAGTTTCTGGGCCTGGTACGCCAACCTCAAGCGCTATCGCACCGTAGCGGACACACCGACTTCGCGTATCGCCTCTGCGCCGCAGGGCTACATCGAACTGGTCGGGCGTGGCCAGCAACCGCCTGGCGACAGCCTGATCAGCCCGGTCCACGGTCTGCCCTGCCTGTGGTATCGCTACCGCATCGAACGCAAAAGTGGCGACAAATGGGAATATGTCGAGTCCGGCGTATCGCATGACACGTTCGGCCTCAGCGATGGCAGCGGCCAGGTGCTGGTCGATCCCGACGGCGCGGAAATCCTTACCTCGCACAAGCAGATTTCAAATGTGGATGGCTATCGCAAAACCGAATGGACGCTGATCGAAGGCGAAACGATTTACGTCATCGGCGAACACGCCACGCTGGGCGGCCCTAATGCCGTACTCGACAAGAAAGCCGATATCGCTGCCCTGCTGGCCGAATGGAAGGCCGACAAGCGCACCCTGCTGGCACGATTCGACACGGATCGCGACGGTGAAATCAGCCTCGAAGAATGGGAACGCGCGCGCAAGGCCGCTTCGGATGAAGTCGACCGCGCCCACCTCGACATTCGACTGAAGGATGGGATTCACCTGATGCGCAAGCCTGCCCATCGCCGTCCGTTCCTAATCGCCAACCGTGAAGTCACCGCGCTAGTACGGCATTTCCGCCTGTGGAGCTGGCTGCATTTGGCGGTCATGTTGGCGGTTCTGCTCGGCCTGATGCTCATGGATCGTCCGGCCTGAACGCTTGCGCTGCACAAACCTTGCCCTTGCCGACATCGCACCCTATAGTTGGGAGACGGAGGACGCACCATGAAACACGCCATACCCGAAACACCTGCCGACTACGATCACACCCGCATCGTCGAGCGACCCGATGGCTGTTACTGGATCGATGCCGAAACCGGCGAGGAATATGGCCCCTTCGCCAGCCCGCTGGAAGCGATCCAGGACATGGAATACAACGCCGACAGCGATTACGAGCCCGGCGAAACGGTGGAAGAAGCGGAAGACGAACTGGGCATTTCCGACTGGATCGACCCCGACACCGGCGATCCCGGCGTAGTGCCTCACCGCCCGATAGATTAGTCAACGTTTCAAACTGGCCGTTTCGGCCGCGCGCGCCTCACGTTCGAAGCGGTTGTCGCGATACGGATTGCCGCCGCGCACCCAGGCAACCAGCCCCGCCAGCGGATACAACACCAGCAACAGCACCCCCCAGCGTTCGAACTGCCGCACATGCGCGCGCTCGTGCGCGCGGGTTGCGTGCAAAGCATCCAGCGACTCGCCCACCACCACATGACCGATCGTGATCGCCGCGACCGCCCCGCTGAAAGGAAACCCCCGCCGCAACAGCTTGGCTGGCCAGCCACCCGAGGCTTCCAGCACCCCGTCCACCCGCTGCAGCACGCCGCCGCTGCTGCGTGCCATCAGCGCCACCAGCATGCCAAGCAGCGTGACGGGCAGCGCCCACATATAAAGCCAAACCCGCAGCATTCAGCTATCCAGCAACCCCGCGAACCAGCGTGCGCCATGCAGGCCCTCGCGCACGAAATGCTCGCGCGCCCGTTCAAGTTGCGCAGCGGTACCTGCCGCATACACATCGAAACGGTGCAGGTCCGGGTAATCCGTCACGATGCTTCTCAGCAGGCCGTACAGATCGGCGGTCGGCGCATGCGGCACGTAGTTGAAATTGTCCAGCGCATCGGTCCAGGCACGGCACAGGTTGTCCTGATAATGCCCGGCCGCGTCGGCCAGCCAATGCAAGTCCATCGACTCGGCCAGTTCCAGCGACATGGCATGCTGGATCAGGCTCTTGATCGGCGCGAAGCCCGCGCCAAAGGCGAGGAAAATCACCGGCCGCGGCGAGTCCTCGTCCAGCACGAATTCGCCGTACGGCCCTTCCACCTCCACCGAGTCGTTGGCCTTCAGCGCCGTGAACAGCGCATCGGCGAAAGCATCGCCGGCGCGGCGCGGAATCTGCACTTCGATATGGCGGTCTTCGCACGGGCAACTGGCGATCGCGTAACGCCCGCTCACCCCATCGACGCCGACCTGGATGCTTTGCCCACCGAGAAAACGCAGGCGCTGGCTGCGCGGCGCCAGGATGTGCAATGCCGCCATCTGCGGATTGAACACCTCAACCGACTTCACCTTGGCCGTAAGCTGCTGCACCGGGATGTCGCGCGCGCCCGCCACGTTGGCTTCGATCACCACATCGTTCACCGGCGCGTACGAACACAGCAGAATCACCCCCGCATCCTTTTCCGTCTGCTTCAACACGTAGTCGTGGGCGTGCACCTTCTTCACTTCGCCCGACAGCAGCCGCGCCTTGCAGTCGCCGCAATTGCCGTTGCTGCAGCCGTAGTTGAGCGACACCCCGTTGCGTAGCGCAGCCTCCAGCAGCGTGTCGTTGCCCTCCACATAAAACTCGTGGCCACTGGGCTGGATGGTGACGTGGGCTGACATGATTTTCAGTATCCTTTCCTGCACGATGGCAGCCTCGGCCAGCGCCGCGCCCGGCGGCACCTCGGCCAGATTGCGCAGCAGAAATGCGCGCACGCTATGCAAGGCGTGGTGCGTTTCGGCACTCGCGTCTTCCTCGATTTCATCGATCTTTTCGTCCAGCCAGGTCATCACATTGCCGTAGTGCAGCAGCAAGGCCTTGGCAGCCGCGTAATCGTTGCCCAGTTCGGTCAGGCGCGCCGCCAGCACCTCTTTGTCCGGCAAGGCGCGCTCCAGTACCCGCTTGGCAAACGCCTTGTCCTTGATTTCGCTGACCCGGCGAAACTCCGCGTCGTCGTCCCACTTCACCTCGGGAAACGCGCGCAGCAATTCATCCAGCTCGACCATGCCGTCAAAGGTTGCCAGCGCGCCACTGCGGATCATTTCCTGCAGCGCATGGCGCGGCTGCCCAACCAGCTTGGCGACGCGGGAAAGCGGAAGCAAATGGCTCATGCCGCGATGGTACTCCGCGCGCCGGATAGACTGAATCGGCAATTCACCAGATTCTGAATCCCTGATTCAGATGCACGACACGACTGCCTCTACAATCGCGCCATGCCCGTGATCACCACCCGTCCCTGCCCCGCCGAACCCTGCGCCGTACTCCAGCAATCCGGCCTCGCGCCGGTCTGGGCGCAGCTGTATGCGGCACGCGGCGTCACCCACCC
>JBGSZD010000120.1:0-4510 GCA_041750575.1 Thiobacillus sp.
CGTCGTGCGCGACGCCGCCGCGCGCCAGCGACACATCCTGCGGCCGCAGCCACAGACTGAAGCCGAAGGTGGCGGCGTATTCCATCGCGCGTAGCAGCACTTGGGTGTCGGTCATCGGCGCATCGGCCTGGGTGAAGGCGCGGCAGCCCGCCTCGGTCAGTTCGGCCATCTCGGTGAGCAATTTGCCTTCGAGTTTTTGCGTCATTGCCCCGATCGGATACACGCGTGGCCCGGGTAGGTTCCTGGCGCGGAACTTCAGCATTTCGACCAGTCCAGGCTCGTCCAGCGGTGGGTCGGTGTCGGGCGGGCAGGCGAGTGAAGTGATGCCGCCGGCCGCCGCCGCGAGCATCTCCGATTCCAGAGTGGCCTTGTATTCAAAGCCAGGTTCGCGCAGCCGCACCGACAGGTCGACCAGGCCGGGGCAGACGATGAGTCCGCTGGCGTCGAGGGTGCGGTTGGCGTGGAAGTCGGCCGGTGCGTGGCCGTTGCCGACAATCTTGCCGGCGGCCACGAACACGTCGGCGATTTCGTCGCGCGCATTCATCGGGTCGATCACGCGGCCGTTCTTGATATGGATTTTCATGCGGATGCGCCTCCAGCGAGCAAAGCCATCACCGCCATGCGCACCGCAATGCCGTAGGTCACCTGCGGCAGGATCACCGACTGTGGTCCGTCGGCTACTTCGGAATCGATTTCCACGCCGCGGTTCATCGGGCCGGGGTGCATCACGATCGCATCCGGCTTGGCGAGCGCGAGTTTTTCCGTGGTCAGGCCAAAAAACTTGAAGTATTCCTGCGCGCTGGGCAGCAAGGCGCCCTTCATGCGTTCGTTCTGCAGGCGCAGCATGATCACCACGTCGCAGCCGGCGAGACCGTCTTCCATGTTGTGGAAGACCTTGACGCCCATCTGCTCGACCCCGGTGGGGAGCAGGGTTTTCGGGCCGATGACGCGAACTTCCGGCACGCCCAGCGTGGTCAGCGCGTGGATCTGCGAACGCGCCACGCGCGAATGCAGCACGTCGCCGACGATGGCGACGGTCAGATTGTGGAACGCGCCCTTGAAGCGACGGATGGTGAACATGTCGAGCAGACCTTGCGTCGGGTGCGCGTGGCGGCCGTCGCCGGCGTTGATGACCGAAATGTGCGGCGCGACATGGCGCGCGATGAAGTGCGCTGCACCGGATTGCGAGTGGCGCACGATGAACATGTCGGCGTTCATGGCCGAGAGGTTGTCGACCGTGTCGAGAATCGCCTCACCCTTGGTCTGGCTGGAGGTGGCGATGTTGAGGTTGACGACGTCGGCGGACAGCCGCTTGGCGGCGATCTCGAAGGTGGTGCGGGTGCGCGTCGACGGTTCGAAGAACAGGTTGAAAATCGACTTGCCGCGCAGCAGCGGGACTTTTTTGACCTCGCGTTCGCCGACGTCCATGAAAGATTCGGCGGTGTCGAGGATCTGCGTCAAGATGGCGCGCGGCAGGCCGTCGAGCGTGAGCAGGTGGCGCAGTCTGCCGTCTGGAGTGAGTTGTAGGTTCATGCAAGTGAGAGGGTCAAATGGCCATCGTCGAGACGCGAAAGATTGATGTTCTGGTGGACAGGCACAGCGATTGTCAGGCCGACGAAATCGGGGCGGATCGGCAATTCGTGGCCGCCGCGGTCGACCAGCACCGCCAGCCGGATCGACGCCGGGCGGCCATAGTCGAACAATTCATTCATCGCGGCGCGCACCGTGCGGCCGCTGTGCAGCACGTCGTCGACCAGCAGGATGTCGCGGCCTTCCAGGTCGAATGGCAGGTTGGACGGCTTCACCTGCGGGTGCAGACCGATGCGCGAGAAGTCGTCGCGGTAGAACGAAATGTCGAGCGTGCCGAGCGGCTGGCTGCATTTCAGCAAGGCATGGAGGCGTTCGGCCACCCAGACGCCGCCAGTGTGAATGCCGACGATGAACGTACCGGGTATGAGCGTGGGGGCGATCGCGTTGGCGAGTTGCGCGATCAGCAAATTGGCGTCTGGCAGGGTGTTGGCGTCAGGCAATGAGGCGTGCATCGAAAAATCCCTGAAGGATGAGTTGCGCGGCGACCGCGTCGGTTAGCGCCTTGTTTTTCTTGCCGTGGATACCGCGTTCATGGAGCTCGGATTCGGCTGCCGTGCTGGTGTGGCGCTCATCCACCAGGAACACCGGTAGCTTGAAGTGCGATTCTAGTTTGCGCGCGAAGTTTTTGGCCACCCGTGTCATTTCATGTTCGCTGCCGTCGGCATGGGTCGGCAGGCCCATTACCAGCAGCACCGGCTGCCATTCGGCGATCAGCTTGGCGATAGCGGCCACCCGTGCCTCGGTGGAGTCGGCCTGGATGACGGAAAGCGGATGCGCGATGCCGATCGACAGTTCGCCCGACGCCACGCCGGTACGTTTCAGCCCCAGGTCGAGGGCCAGCACCGTGCCGTGGGTTGAGTCCGGATTCAAATCAACGTGCTCAAGCGTGCCCGGCTTCTTCTGACAGGCTGGCGAAGTCGATGCCCAGGAGTTTCATCGCCGCGGGCAAGCGTTCTTCGGGCGCCAGGTCGAAAATCACCTGCGGGTCGGCAGCCACCGACAACCAGGCGTTCTGTTTGAGTTCGTCTTCCAGTTGGCCTGCCGACCAGCCGGCGTACCCCAGCGAGACCATGAATTTTTCCGGCCCCGCATCCTGACTCACCGCTTCCAGCACATCCTTCGAGGTGGTCAGACAGACCGAGCCGTTGACGGCGAGGGTGGAGCTGAAGGTAAGCGGCGGAGTGTGCAGCACAAAGCCGCGTTCGGTCTGCACCGGGCCGCCGAAGTACACCATGTTTTTGTGCAGGCGCTCCGGCAATGAGAGCCCGATCTGCTCGAACAGCGTCGACAAATCGAGATCGATCGGCCGGTTGATCACCACGCCCAGCGCGCCCTGGTCACTGTGGTCGCAGATGTAGGTCAGCGTGCCGTTGAAATTGGGGTCGACCATGCCGGGCATGGCGATCAGGAAATTGTGGGTGAGATTGACGGTATCCATGGTTGCGCTCCCATTGTAATCTGCCTCAAATCGGTAAACACCTTTTTCGACTCCACGCTCATTCACTATAGCGACCAGCACAACCCATGCCTGAATACGCCCGCGCACTTGTCTGGTTTCGCCGTGATTTGCGCGACTACGACCACGCCGCGCTTTACCACGCACTGAAACAGGCCCGCGAGGTCGTCTGCGCCTTTGTCTTCGACCGCGAGATTCTGGACCCGCTTCCCGACCCGGCCGACCGCCGCGTCGAATTCATCCATGCCAGCGTCGCCGAATTGCAACAGGCCCTGCAGGCACGGGGCGGTGGTCTGGTGGTCCGTTACGGGGCGGCGCGCGACGAAATCGTGCAACTGGCGGGCGAATTTCAGGCCGATGCTGTGTTTTTCAACCACGACGACGACCCCGCCGCGTTGGCACGCGACGCAGCCGTCGAAGCTGCGCTGCGTGGCTGCGATATTGCCGTCCATCATTACAAGGATGCAGTGATCTTCGAACGTGAGGAAGTACTCACGGCTGGCAAAACGCCCTTCAGTGTGTTCACGCCCTATAAAAATGCCTGGCTCAAGGCGTTGACGCCGTTTTACCTGCGCGCTTATCCGGTCGATGCGTATGTCGACCGGCTGGCGCCGCAGTCGTCGCCGATTCCCGACTTGCAAGACATGGGGTTTGCGTTCACCAACCTGCGCGAACTGAAGCTGCCCACCGGCATGTCGGGCGGGGCGCGCCTGTTCGAGGATTTTCTGCAGCGGATCGACCGGTATCAGGAATCGCGCAATTTCCCGGCGGTGAAGGGGCCGTCGTACCTGTCGGCGCATCTGCGCTTCGGCACCGTATCCATCCGCCAGTTGGCCGCCGCGGCGTATCAGCACGGCAGGCGCGGCGCGCAGACCTGGCTGTCGGAATTGATCTGGCGGGATTTTTACCACCAGATCCTGGCGCATCGCCCCGATGTCGCCAGCGGGCATGCCTTCAAGCGGCAATACGACACGCTGCCGTGGCCCAACCCGCCCGGCCATTTCGAGGCGTGGTGCGAGGCCCGTACCGGCTATCCGCTAATCGACGCCGCGATGCGTCAACTCAACCAGACCGGCTACATGCATAACCGTTTAAGAATGGTGACGGCAAGTTTTCTCACCAAGGATTTGCTGGTCGACTGGCGGCTGGGCGAGCGCTACTTTGCCGACAAGCTGATTGACTTCGACCTCGCCGCCAACAGCGGCGGCTGGCAGTGGGCGGCCTCGGTGGGCTGCGATGCGCAGCCATGGTTTCGCATTTTCAACCCGGTCACGCAGTCGGAAAAATTCGATCCGGAAGGCAAATTCATCCGGCGATATTTGCCCGAACTGGCGGGGGTACCGGAAAAGTACATCCATGCACCGTGGACGCTAGCGGCTGCGGAGCAAACGCGACTCGGCGTCGTCATTGGCGACACCTATCCTGCGCCGCTCGTCGATCACGCCGCGCAGCGCGCGCAGGCGC
>JBGSZD010000121.1:0-3463 GCA_041750575.1 Thiobacillus sp.
CCGAAGCGGCCGGTTTCGTAGGCCGCGCGCGCCGCACACATGCGCGCGACGGAGTCGGCGGGCTGTGCGTCCAGGCTGGCATGCGCCAGGCGCTGCGCCTGCGGGTAATCGAACGCGGTCAGCGCATCGTGGCAGGTATCCGCGTGCGCCAGCGGCATCCACAGCGCAAAAGCCGCCCATTTCCATTGCATAGTGTTCTCCTCTGGATAGCCGCATCGTGCCATAAAGCCGTCCCGTCGCGCCCCCACAAGGGGACTCCGACTCGCTATGGGCTAAAGCCCATGCAAGATCGTATGCGCCCGGAATCCGGTAAAATTCGGGTTTTCCATTCGCAAGAGACTTTTCACCATGTCCATGGCCGACCGCGACGGCGTCATCTGGTACGACGGCAAGCTCGTCCCCTGGCGCGACGCCACCACCCACGTCCTCACCCACACCCTGCACTACGGCATGGGCGTCTTCGAGGGCGTGCGCGCCTACAAGGCCGAACAGGGCACGGCGATCTTCCGCCTGCAGGAACACACCGACCGGCTGTTCCGTTCCGCCCACATCCTCGGCATGAAAATGCCCTACGACAAAGCCACGATTTCCGAAGCCCAGCGCACCGTAGTGCGCGAGAACAAACTCGAATCCGGTTACCTGCGCCCGATGGCCTTCTTCGGCTCGGAAGCGATGGGCATTTCGGCGAAGAATCTGTCGGTGCACGTCATCGTCGCCGCCTGGCCATGGGGGACGTATCTCGGCCAGGAAGCGCTGGATAAAGGCATCCGCGTGAAGACCAGCTCGTTCTCGCGCCACCACGTCAACATCACCATGTGCAAGGCGAAAGCGAACGGCAATTACATGAACTCCATCCTCGCGCACAAGGAAGCCGAGATGGATGGCTACGACGAGGCGCTGCTACTCGACGTGGACGGCTTCGTCGCCGAAGGCTCGGGCGAGAACGTCTTCATCATCCGCAACGGCAAGCTCTATACGCCCGACCTCACCAGTGCGCTGGAAGGCATCACGCGCGACACCATCGTCCAACTGGCCGCCGAAATCGGCCTGCCGCTGGTCGAGAAACGCATCACGCGGGATGAGGTCTACAGCGCCGACGAAGCCTTCTTCACCGGCACCGCCGCCGAGGTCACACCGATCCGCGAACTCGACAACCGCGCCATCGGCGAAGGCACGCGCGGCCCGGTCACGGCCAAACTTCAATCGATGTACTTCGACTGCGTGCACGGCCGCGCGCCCGCCCGCACCGACTGGCTCACGCCGGTCGCCTGAGGATTCCCATGAGCGAACGGCACGACAACACCCAGCGCGTCATCGAGGTCGCCGAGAGCGATCTGCCCCTGCACTGTCCGATGCCTCGGCATGCGGACTGGAACGCGCACCCGCGCGTCTACCTGCCGATCGAATCGCGCGGCGAAGCATTGTGTCCGTATTGCGGCACGCTCTACCGCCTCAAAGGCAAACCCAGCGGCAGTTCGCACTGAGCGCCGCGCCATTCCCACGAAGGAGACAACCATGAAGCGTATCGTTACCCTAGCCGCACTCCTCCTCTTGTCCAGCCAGGTTGCATGGGCCGCCGGCCCGCAGCCGGATGTGCAGGCCGAAATGAAAAAAATGCAGGAAGCCCAAGCCAAGCTGATGGCGGCAATGATGTCGGAAAAACGCAGCCGGCTCGGTTTCAGCCAAACCGTCGCCGCCTTGCAGGATGCCGCCAAAAAACGCGGCTGGGAAGTCGGTCAGACGATGGACATGCAGGCCGCCATGCTGAAAGCCGGCCACAAGGAAGCCAAGCGGTTCACCGTACTGACGATGTGCAAGAAGGATCTCGCCGAAAGTCTGCTCAAAGCACAGGCCGAAAACAAAGCCATGCCCTTCGCGCCCTGCCGCATGAGCGTGTTCGAAGGCAGCGACGGCAAGGTCTACATTGCCAAACCGAATACCGAGTTGATGGCTCAGATGGCCGCATCCGCATTTGCACCCATGCTGAATAAATTCGTCGAGGAAGAAAAAGCCCTGCTTGCCGGCATCGCCGAATAAGCAGCATGGCTTTTCCCACCCCGGAAGCAGCCGAAGCGGCTTTCTACACTGCGTTCGAGTCGCGCTCGCTCGACGGCATGATGCAGGTCTGGGCCGACGACGAACAAATCGCGTGCATCCACCCTCTCGCCGCGCCATTGAACGGCCGTGCAGCGGTGACGGCAGGCTGGCACAGCATGTTCGAAGCGGCCGGCCAGTTTCGCGTGCAGGTCGAACGCACACACGAAATCCGCGAACCCGATTGCGTCGTCCGCATCGTGCGCGAATACCTCACCATCGGCCACGAAACCGAACCGCGCCCGCCGATTCTGGCGACCAATATCTTTCGCCGAGAAACCGACGGCTGGCGCATGGTGCTGCACCATGCCTCGCCGTTGCAGGTTGGCGGGCCACCGCTCTCACGCACACCGCTACAGGTATTGCACTAGAAACGGTTCTCGCGGTGCGAAGAATCAATCTCGCACACGTCAAGAACGCTTCGTCGATTCGCAAATGACGGTTATGCGGGAAGCTACGTCAGCGTCGCCAACAGCCACCCTGATCAGCGCTTGCCGGCACGCGTCGCTTCGTACTCCGGCACGCGAGAGACGAAATCGGTGTCCTTCATCGGTACATGGCATGTACGACAGCTATTCGCATCTCCACCTAGCGATTTTCCACTGGGATCGAAGGCGGCGTACACCCATTCGCCATTGCGAAGCTCGGGAGGAACGTACTGCCCCCACCCCGGCCCCTTGGACATCACGAATACTTTTGACAAGGTCTGCTTCTGCAGCTTCCCGTCCGCGTCAACAGCTGGTTTGCCTTCCGCATCGGTCTTGACCGAGTACAGCTCCATCACCATGGTCGTTCCGTAGGCGAACGGCCGACTGGATTTCTTGCCCTGCAGATTGATGTAGATGTCGCGGATTTGCTTTAAATCCGGTCGCTGCACTGCGTTCAGGTAACTCGGCCAGGTTTTGTAATCCGCCGGATACGTTAACTCGCCATCCTTGGGAGCAGCACCCGTAGCGGTCGTTCCGCCATACAGGTCGGCCAGTGCCGCGCCGCTGACCGTCATGCTTGCAGCCATTGCCATCAGAGCTTTTTTCATGATGTCTCCATTCGGTTTTCATTGGATACACAACCCAAACGTCTTCCTGACGCTTGCATGTCAATACGTGGCGATCGCTGAATCGGATGCAGTCACCTAACATTTCTCGCCCTAACGTCTCTCGCGCACGACACGAAACCCGATGACCGAATACTGCGTGTCCGGCGTATCAGCCGCACGGTAGTTGACGCGCACCAGATGCGGCGCACAGTGGTAGGAGCCGCCGCGCCGCACTCGCCGCTCGCCTGTGTCGGGGCCAGGCGGATCGGCTACCGGGCTCGCCGCGTAATAATCGGGCTGATAGTGGTCGGCCACCCATTCCCAGGCGTTGCC
>JBGSZD010000122.1:0-2255 GCA_041750575.1 Thiobacillus sp.
CGCGCCGCCCGCACGCTCGACGTGCAGTATTACCTGTTCCACAACGACACGACCGGCAAGCTGGTCGCCGCGTCCCTGCTGGCCGCGGCGGAACGCGGCGTGCGGGTACGCGTGCTGATCGACGACATCGACACCGCCGACAAGGAACTGGGGCTCGCCACGCTGGATGCCCACCCCAATATCGAGGTGCTGCTGTTCAACCCCTTCCACACGCGCAGCACCAATATCCTAGTGAAAGGCTGGCAGGCGCTGAGCGAAAGCGTTCGCCTCAACCGCCGCATGCACAACAAGGCCTTCATCGCCGACAACCAGTTGGGCATCACCGGCGGGCGCAACATCGGCGACGAATATTTCGACGCCCACGATGAATTCGCTTTCGTCGACCTTGACGTGCTCGCAGCCGGCGCCATCGTCGACAGCCTGTCGCAGTCGTTCGATCAATACTGGAACAGCGACGCCACGGTGCCCGCCTCCGCGCTGCCGGTCAGCGTCAGCGAAAAGCGCCTGCAACGCGCCACCCGCTTCCTGCAGGAATACCGCGCGCAACATCTCGACAGTGACTATGGCCGCGCACTCACTGCCGCCGATTTCCTCCCCAAATTGTTGGCAGGCCAAATTCCTTGGTTAATCGCGCAGGCCGACCTCATCGTCGACCCACCCGAGAAGGCACTCAATCCGGAGAAATCCCCCTCGACTCTGCTGATCGGCCAGCTGGCCGGCTTGTGGATCGATCCCAGTCAGCGCGCGCTGATCGTCTCGCCCTACTTCGTGCCCGGCGCCATGGGCATGGCGTATTTCCGCTACTGGCGCCATATCGGCGTGCAAATCGATGTGCTGACCAACTCCTACGCCGCCAGCGACGTGCCGCTGGTGCATGCCGGCTACGCCAACTACCGCATTCCGCTGCTGGAAACCGGGGTGAATCTCTATGAACTGAAACCCGTCGCCGAACCAACCGGCGGTCGCCTGCGCGACCTCAGCAGCGGCTCGTCGCGCGCCAGCCTGCACGCCAAGACCTTCATTTTCGACAACCGGCACGTATTCATCGGCACCTTCAACTACGACCCGCGCTCGGCCCTGCTCAACACCGAAATGGGACTGGTGATTCATTCGCCTGAACTCGCGCAGCAGGTCACCGCCATCGCCGAAGATGCCATGCGCCCGGAGCGCAGCTACCAGCCTCGCCTCGTCGTCGAAAACGACGACAGAAAAACCGTCAAGCGCCTGCAATGGCACGATATCCATCAAGGCGTCGAGCGCATTTCCGACCTCGAACCCGAAACCACCCCGATCCAGCGCGGCTTGCTGCGCACCCTGCAGGCCTTGCCAATCGAACAACATCTGTAAGCCACTGTAAAATCGGGGTTCCATTTTTCCGGATTGTCTTATGCGCCTCGGCACCCCGCTCTCTCCCTCCGCCACCCGTGTCATGCTGCTGGGCGCAGGCGAACTTGGCAAGGAAGTCATCATCGCGTTGCAGCGTTTGGGCGTCGAAGTCATCGCCGTGGACCGTTACAAAAATGCCCCCGGCCATCAGGTCGCGCACCGCGCGCACGTGATCGACATGAGCGACGGTGCCGCCTTGCGTGCATTGATCGAAGCCGAAAAGCCGCATCTGGTGGTGCCGGAAATCGAGGCCATCGCCACCGAAACCCTGCTGGAGATCGAAGCCGCTGGCCTGGCCGAGGTCATCCCGACCGCGCGTGCCGCCAACCTCACCATGAATCGCGAGGGCATCCGCCGGCTGGCTGCCGAGACGCTGGGCCTGCCGACTTCGCCCTATGTATTTGCCGACAGCCTGGCCGAAATGACAGCCGCAGCCGAGAAATTGGGCTATCCGGTGATTATCAAGCCGGTGATGTCGTCGTCCGGCAAGGGCCAGTCGCGGGTGGATGAGGCCAGCCAGTTGCAGGCTGCGTGGGAGTATGCCGCCAGCGGCGGGCGGGTGGACAAGGGCAGCGTCATCGTCGAAGGCGTGATCGATTTCGACTACGAAATCACGCTGCTGACCGTGCGTGCGCAGAGCATTTCGGGTGAAGTCGACACGCATTTCTGCGCCCCCATCGGCCACGTGCAGGTGAAGGGCGATTACGTCGAATCCTGGCAGCCGCAGGCGATGTCCGGCGGCGCGCTCGAACGGGCGCAGGAAATTGCTTCTGCCGTCACCGGCAATCTCGGCGGACGCGGGCTATTCGGCGTGGAGCTGTTCGTCAAGGGCGACACCGTGTGGTTCTCCGAAGTCAGCCCGCGGCCGC
>JBGSZD010000123.1:0-3120 GCA_041750575.1 Thiobacillus sp.
CGAGCGCAAACACCCTGCGGCTGGTTTCGCTCGGGTTCCGCCCGGGCCTGGTGAGCGCCCAATCCGCGGGACAAGCCTGGGTGCGCAAGGACGATACGATCCACACCCTCGATCTGGTCGCCTGGCTGAAAGAAAACCCCATCCTCGCCGCCCTGCTCGGCGCCCTCGATGCCGCCGTGCTTGCGTGGTGCAAGCAGGTGTTCTTCGGCGGCGGATCCGGGTGGTTTGGCGGGCACGGGCACGGACCCGGAGCGGGCACGCACCCGCCCGAAGTCCACCCCTGAAACAGTCCGCCCCGTAAACCTTCAGAGAAAGAGAAAGACAGATATGCCGACCCTGCGCCTCGCCACCTTCAACGCCGAAAACCTGTTTGCCCGCTATCGCTTCAAAGACAGCTTCCAAGCCACCGAGGACGATGGTTTCACCATCAACGACCTGGCCTTTCGCATCTACGAAGAGGAATCGAAAAGGATCACCGCCAAGGCGATCCGCAAAGTCAACGCCGATGTGATCTGCCTGCAGGAGGTGGAAAGCCTGTCGGTACTCGACCGCTTCAATTCGTATTTCCTCGGCGGCATGCAATACGCCCACCGCGCGGTGATCGACTGCTTCGATCCACGCCAGATCGACGTCGCGGTGCTGTCGCGTTATCCCATCGTTTCCTTGCGCTCGCACCGCGAGGAGCGCAACAAGAAAGGCACCGCCTTCCTGTTCTCGCGCGACTGTCTGGAAATCGAACTCAACGTCGGCGGCAAGACGCTCACGCTGTACGCCAACCACCTCAAGTCGATGATGGAAGGCCGCGAAGCCACCCGTGCGCGACGGCAGGAACAGGCCGACCGGGTGGCGGCCATCGTCGATGCGCGCTGGAAGAAGTCCGGCTACAAGAGCAATTTCGTGGTGCTGGGCGATCTCAACGACTACCCCGAGGGCAAGACCGCGCTGGGCGCCCTGCTCGATCACAAGGGACTCGCCAACGTACTGACGCGCCTGCCAGAAAAAGAGCGGTGGACGCATTACTACGCAGGTGGAAACAGTTACAGCCAGCTTGATTATCTGCTGCTGTCGAAAGGCCTCGCCCAGGCCAACCCGGGCATGCCCGCGGTGATGCGCCTCGGCCTACCCTGGCGCGCGAAGCAGGTAACGGAAGACCGCTTCGACGGCGTCGGCGACAACGAACCCAAGGCGTCGGACCATGCGCCGCTTTATATGGATATCACTTTGGTTTGATAGGGATGCAGGTGCATCCGTAAGCCCGCGGCAGCCCGCCGCAATCGTCAGGAGGAATAACAAAATGAATCTGGTCTTGGAATGGAACAACATCATGCTGGAAGCAATCCGCGCCGTCGGCAAACTGCCGTCCACCAGTCCCGATCTTGGGCGCGGCGGCCCGCCGCAGGTCGCGCGTTCGATCGGTATCGTCTACACGGCGGTCTACGATGCCTGGTCGGCCTACGACAGCGTGGCCAATCCGGTGCACCGGACGACGCCGCGCAAACCCGCCGGCCAGCATAACGACACCAACCGGGGCAAGGCGATCAGTCAGGCCGCCTATCGGGCTCTGGTCGACCAGTTCCCGCCTGAAATCTACGACCCGGTGTTCAAGGCCACGTATGAATTGCTGCTAGAAAAGCAGCTGGCCAAGGTTGGCATCGTGATCGGCGGCCCCACGCCCGCGCCGGTCGACGTGGGTGACCAGGCCGCCGACGACGTGCTGGCTTTCCGCCACGCCGACAATGCCAACCAAGCAGGCTTGTATGCCGACAACTCCATCCCGCCCTACGCGCCGATCAACAACCCCATGGCGGTGCTGCTCCCCGCCGCACCCGACGCGATCGACTATCCGGGACGCTGGCAGGCGCTGACGTATCTGAATGCGGCGCACGAAGCCAAGACGCCCAAGTTCATCTGTCCGCACTGGGGCAATGTCGCGCCCTTCGCGCTGACCAGCGGCGACCAGTTCCGCCCGACCGTGCTGCCGCAATCGCCGTTGAGCCAGGGCTATCTCGACCAGGCCAAGCACGTGATGGACATTCAGGTACACCTGACGCCGGAGCAGAAGGTCATCGCCGAATACTGGGCCGACGGTCCCAATTCCGAATTGCCACCGGGCCACTGGACCGAGTTCGCCGCCTATGTCGCCGAGCGCGATGGGCTGGGGCTGAGCGACAGCGTCAAGCTCTACTTTGCGCTGGCCAATGCCATTTTCGACGCCAGCATCGCAACCTGGGACGCGAAGGTCGCTTTCGATTACGTGCGTCCGGTCACCGCGATCCGACATCTGTTCCGCGGCAAGCGCATCCTCGGCTGGGCCGGTGCGGGCAAGGGCACGCAGGAAATCCTCGGCGAAACCTGGAAGCCTTTCCAGGTGCCCACCTTCCCGACACCGCCGTTCGCCGAATTCACTTCGGGGCACAGCGGCTTCTCGATGGCCGCCACCACGGTACTGAAGAATTTCACCGGTAGCGATGCCTTCGGATTTTTCTATTCTCAGGATGTACCGCTGAAAGCCGACCCCACCGAGCCGGTGACCGACGTGGTGCTGTACTGGCCGACCTTCACCTCGGCCGCGTTGCAGGCCGGCGAGTCGCGTCTCTACGGCGGCATCCATTTTTACGAGGGCAACGTGGTCGGGCTCGATCTCGGCGAGAAAGTCGGTAATGCCGCCTACGCGAAAGCGCAGGATTACTGGTCGGGCGTCGCGCCTTAATCGGCACCCATGCGGGACGGGCCGGAGGAACCTGTTTGTGGAAGGAGCGCGAAGCATGAATTTCAAACAATGTGAAATCGGCAAACCCTGCAACCGATGCGCCGCACGCATGCTGGGCTTCGTCGGTGCCGTCCTGTTGCTGGGGCTGCTGGCGGCGTTGCTCGCGTCTTTCGCGTATTCGTCCGGCCCCGATACCTGCGTCGAAGGCTATGTCTGGCGCGAGGCCTATACGGGCGATCACGTCTGCGTGACGCCGGACGTGCGCAAGCAAACTGCCGCCGACAATCAGTTCGCTGACTCGCGCCGCGAACCGCAGGGCGGCGCCTACGGACCCGACACCTGCAAGCCCGGTTTCGTGTGGCGCGAAGCGCGGCCGCAGGATCATGTCTGCGTGCCCCCCGAGGTGCGCG
>JBGSZD010000124.1:0-13019 GCA_041750575.1 Thiobacillus sp.
GTGGCGATGGCGGCGATCAAGTCAGGCTTTGCTGGTGGCGGGTTTGCCACCGCCCTCGACCTGCTTGTTGATCGCCCACTGCTGCGCGATCGAGAGAATGTTGTTGACCACCCAGTAGAGCACCAGACCGGCCGGGAAGAACACGAACATGACAGTGAAGGCCACCGGCATGATCATCATGATCTTGGCCTGCATCGGGTCCATCGGCTGCGGATTCAGCTTCACCTGCAGGATTGAGGTGATACCCATCACGATCGGCAGGATGAACCACGGATCCGGCGCGGTCAGGTCGGTGATCCAGCCCAGCCAAGGTGCGCCGCGCATTTCGACGGCGGCGAGCAGCACCCAGTACAACGCGATGAACACCGGAATCTGGATCAGGATGGGCAGGCAGCCGCCGAGCGGATTGATCTTCTCGGTCTTGTACATCTCGGCCATCGCCTGATGCAGCTTGGCGCGGTCGTCACCGTAGGTCTCTTTCAGCTTTTGCAGGCGCGGCGTCAGCTTCTTCATCTTGGCCATCGACTTGTAGCCCGCCGCCGACAGCGGATACAGCGCCAGCTTGATGAGAATGGTCAGGATGATGATGGCCCAGCCCCAGTTTCCGACGATGCGCTCGATTTTCTCCAGCGCCCAGAAGATCGGGTAGGCCAGTGGCGTCAGCCAGCCATAGTCGCGCGCCAGATCAAGGCCGGGCGCTGTTTTCTCCAATACGGTCTGGGTTTGCGGTCCGGCATACAGCGGTACGGTGAAAGTCTTTTGATGCCCGGGCGCAAGCTTGCCTTCGGCCAGAATCACCCCAGCCGAATACAGGTCGTTGCCCAGCGCACGAGTGTAGTACTCGCGCTTGAGGTTACCCTCGGGTAGCCAGGCCGATACAAAATGATGCTGCACTATCCCTACCCAGCCGTTGTCGGCAGTTTTCTGGAAATCGGCTTTGCCTTCCTGAATATCCTTGAAAGCGACTTTCTGAAATTTCTTGGCGTCGGTATAAAAAGCCAGGCCGGTGTAGGTAGGCAGGAAGAAAGTCGACCCGCGCGGCGCTTCGCCATGGCGGGTAAGCTGATAGTAAGGCGTCAGATCGACGGGCTGAGACCCGCCGTTGATGACACGAGTTCGGACGCCAATCTGATAGCTGCCGCGCTTGAAAACATACGTTTTTTCAACCCGCACCCCGGTGGCGGGGTCATTCCATACCAAAGGCACTTCCAGTTGCGTAGCGCCCCCAGTCAGGCGATAGGTGCCCGGATTGAGCTGGAACACGCTGCGATGAGTCGGCAGGCCCTTGCCCACCAGACCGCTTTGCGCCAGATACGGGCGCGTTGGCCCATCTTCAAACAGGGTGAAAACTTGATTCTTGTCTTCCGTCTCGCGATAGGGCAGCAATTGCAGCTGGCGCAGGTCGCCGCCGTTGGCATCGATCGTGGCGCGCAACACATCGGTTTCCACCAGTGCGCGCGGTCCCTTGGCAAAACTGGATTGGGCCGGTGCAGCGGCGGGGGCATTCAGCGCTTGACTAGGCGCGGGCGGGGCGCCTGTTCCGGGTGCGCTCACCGTCGTGGGTACAGCCGGCGCCGGCGAATGCTTGCCCTGCCACGCTTCCCATAACAAAAGCAGCGAAAAGGAAAAAACAATGAAAAGTATCAGCCGCTGGTTATCCATGAGACAGGACGCGTTTAGTTGGGGGAGAGTTCCGGCGCAACTTCGTCTGCCGGAGCGGGGGGCCATTTTGCCATGGCCCGGTATCCTGCGCGTTTAAAGGTGCGTGACAAATCGCGCGCCTCGTCGCCGGGTATAGGCTTGGCAATCAGACGAACGACGAAGTCGCACGCGGGGAGTTCCTGCAACACCTGCCGGAAACCCTCACGCACGCACCGCTTGACCCGATTGCGATCCACCGCACGGGCAAGCAGGCGCTTGGCCACGATCATGCCTAATCTGGGATACCCAACCTGATTGGGCCGTGCCATGACCATGACGTAATCAGTGCGGGCGCGCTGGTTCTCGGCAAACACCCGATCGAAATCGACCTTGTTGACCAGCCGTGCGTCGCGGAGACGCACGCCATCCGCTTTGTTGGGACGTGCGTCGATTAGACGGCCAGACGAGTGCGGCCCTTGGCGCGGCGCGCATTGATCACGGCACGACCGGACTTGGTTTTCATGCGGGCACGGAAACCGTGGGTGCGCTTGCGACGAACGGTGGAAGGCTGGTAAGTACGTTTCATGATGTGTCCTTTCTGGGCTGGCGCTGGTCAAACCCGCGGCGCGGAACGACCAAACACAAAAAATGCGTTGAAAAACCGCATATTAGACCCGCCCTACCCGGTCCATGTCAAGCTCGTCCCCCTCAACCGCGTACTCG
This sequence comes from Thiobacillus sp., assembly GCA_041750575.1. Taxonomy (GTDB): domain Bacteria; phylum Pseudomonadota; class Gammaproteobacteria; order Burkholderiales; family Thiobacillaceae; genus Thiobacillus. The sequence continues at coordinate 2,365 of JBGSZD010000124.1, forward strand.
CTCGCCTGTGGATAACCTCGTCGAAGGAGAGTAAGATTCGTGTCCGAATTCCATGCCGCTTTCCGCCCCCCTCCCCCCTACTATGGATTCCTTCTGGGACCTTTGCCAAGAGCGCTTTCGCGCCAATCTGACCCAGCAGCAATTCAGCACATGGATCAAGCCCCTGGTATTTGACGATGCGGGAGGCGAGGTACGCATTTTGGCGCCCAATCATTTCGTGATGGACTGGGTGCGTGAGAAATTCGCCGAGCATATTGATGGTTGGGCGCAGGAATTTTATGCCCATCCCGTGTCCATTATTTATGCGCTAGGCAAAAAACCCTTGGCGCCACGCACGCACGCAGCCCCCACTGCGGCCGCCCATCCTACAGTTGCGCCTATCAATCCGGCCACACCCGTCCAAACGGGGATGCGCATCAATCCTGGCTTCTCCTTTGATAATTTCGTTTCGGGCCGAGCCAACCAATTGGCGCGGGCCGCCGCGCTGCAAATCGCCGACAACCCCGGCGTCGCCTATAACCCGCTATTCGTTTACGGCGGCGTAGGCCTGGGAAAAACCCACTTGTTGCAAGCCATCGGCAACACCGTGCGCCAAGCCAACCCGGATGCACGCATCAGCTACATCCACGCCAACGATTATGTAGACGATGTAGTCAAGGCCTACCTCAACAAGCAATTCGACGACCTGAAGCGGCGCTATATGTCGCTCGATTTGCTGCTGATCGACGATATCCAGTTCCTCGCCAAGAAAGATCGCACTCAGGAAGAGTTTTTCTACGTCTTCAACTCGCTGATCGAAAACAAGAAACAGATCGTCATCACCTGCGACACCTTCCCCAAGGAAATCACCGGGCTGGACGACCGCCTGAAATCCCGTTTCGCCTGGGGCCTGACAGTCGCCGTCGAACCGCCCGAACTGGAAATGCGGGTCGCCATCCTGCTGGCCAAAGCGCAGGCAGAAAACATCCGGCTCGACGAAAGTGTCGCTTTCTTCATTGCCAAACAAGTGCGCTCCAATGTGCGCGAACTGGAAGGCGCGTTGAAACGGGTAATCGCGTTTTCGCGCTTCCATGAAAAGGCAATTACCCTGGAACTGGTCAAAGAAGCGCTGCGCGATCTCATCGCCTCGACCTCGCGTATCGTCTCAATCGAAAACATCCAGAAAACCGTCGCCGATTTTTACAAGATCAAAGTCGCCGACATGTTTTCCAAGAAACGTACGCGCAATCTGGCCCGCCCGCGCCAGATTGCCATGGCCTTGGCCAAGGAACTCACCAACCAGAGCCTGCCAGAAATCGGCGAATCCTTCGGAGGGCGTGACCACACGACCGTGATCCATGCCTGCCGCAAAGTCGCCGAGTTGCGCGAAACCGAAGCAGATATCGGGCGCGATTACCTTGTGTTATTACAAAGCCTGACAGGCTGAGGATGAAATGTGGATAAAGTGGGTCAAGCGACCGGAGTGGAAAATCCATCCCCATTCCTACCGTTCTGCCAAGGTGTTACCCACACCCCAAAAACAACAAAAAGTGACTGTTTTAATTTGGTAAATCAGCTTATCCCCAATTTTAGGCTGCCTTTATTATGATTTTCAGGAATATATAAATGCTATTAGTACAAAGCGAACGCAACGCACTTCTGGCTTCTCTCACCGCTGTGGTTGGGGTGGTTGAACGACGTCATACTTTGCCCATCCTGTCCAATCTGCTGTTGGAGAAAAAAGCCGGCAAACTGACGCTGCTAGCAACGGATCTCGAGTTGCAGATCAGCACGCAACTGGATGCGCAGGCGGGCGAAGACTTCGCCATCACCATCGCTGCACGCAAGCTGTTCGACATCGTGCGCGCGCTGCCCGACGCCGCCAAAGTCAAACTCGATACCAAGGATAGCCAGGTGGTGGTGAGTGCGGGTAAATCGCGCTTCACCCTGCAGACGCTACCGGCAGCGGATTTCCCGCGCGTCGAAACCGGCGCTGGATTGGGCGAAGCGATTCGCCTGCCGCAAAAAATGCTGAAGCGCTTGCTGCAACTGGTGCAGTTCGCCATGGCCAGCCAGGACATCCGCTATTACCTCAACGGCATGCTGCTGGTGCTGGACGGCAAGGCGTTACGTGTCGTCGCCACCGACGGCCACCGCCTGAGCTATGCCGAAACCCAGTTGGAAACAGAAGCCGAAACACGTGAAGTCATCATTCCGCGCAAGACCGTGATGGAGTTGTCCAAACTGTTAAACGATGTCGACGATCCGGTCGAGCTGCGCATAGGCGCCAATCAAGTCACCATCATCCTGCCCGGAACCGAACTGGTGACCAAGGTGGTCGATGGCAAATTTCCCGACTATCAGCGTGTGATCCCGGTCAACCAGCCGCGCCATCTCAAGGCCAACCGCCAAACGGTAATCCAGGCGCTGCAGCGTGCGGCGATTCTGTCGAACGAGAAATTCCGTGGCGTGCGCCTGGTGATGAGCGAAAACACGCTCGGCATCGTATGCAACAACAACGAGCAGGAAGAAGCCGCCGACGAAATCGAAGTCAGCTACAACGGCGATCCGCTCGACGTCGGCTTCAACGTGACCTATCTGCTGGATGGCCTAGGCGCGGTCAATACCGACGAAATCACCTTGTCGCTGGGCGACGCCAACAGCAGCATGCTGCTGACCAGCGAAGGTGAGGCCGGCTTCAAATACGTCGTGATGCCCATGAGAATTTAATTGGGCGAACCGAATTCAAAACAGCGAGCAATAGAAACATCGTAGTCTCCGCCGTCCACCGGGCGGTCAGTCAATTCCGGAAAAGCACACCATGAGCAAGAAGCCCGACAACACATCGTCCGATAACGAGAACGGCGGTTACGACGAGGACAGCATTCAGCAGCTCGAAGGCCTGGAAGCAGTGCGCAAGCGCCCAGGCATGTACATCGGCGACACTTCCGATGGCACCGGCCTGCATCATATGGTGTTCGAAGTGCTCGATAACGCCATCGACGAAGCACTGGCTGGCTGGTGCGACGACATCAAAGTGACGATTCATCCGGATAATTCGATTTCGATCACCGACAACGGGCGCGGCATTCCGGTCGGCGTCAAATTCGACGACAAGCACGAACCCAAACGCAGCGCGGCAGAAATCGTGATGACCGTGCTGCACGCCGGCGGCAAGTTCAACCAGAACAGTTACAAGGTGTCGGGCGGTTTGCACGGCGTCGGCGTATCGTGCGTCAACGGCTTGTCGAAGTGGCTCAAGCTGATCGTGCGCCGCGATGGCAAGAAATACGCAATGACCTTCAATCAGGGAAAGGTGCTCGATCGGCCAATCGAAATCCAGAACGGCGTCGAAGTGTCGCCGATGCAAATCGTGGGAGAGACGCAGAACCGCGGCACCGAAGTGCATTTTCTGGCGGACGAGGAAATCTTCGGCGCAGGCCAGGTCGTGTTCCATTTCGACATTCTCGCCAAGCGAATTCGCGAGCTCAGCTTTCTCAACAACGGCGTCAAGATCGAACTCATCGATCATCGAGACGGCAAGACCGAAAATTTCGCCCATTCCGGCGGCGTCAAAGGCTTCGTCGACTACATGAACCGGGTGAAATCGGTGCTGCATCCAAAAATTTTCCACGCCGTCGGCGAAAAAGACGGCATGACCATCGAAGTCGCGATGCAGTGGAACGACAGCTATTCCGAAACCGTGCAATGTTTCACCAACAACATTCCGCAGCGCGACGGCGGTACCCACCTCACCGGGATGCGCATGGCGATGACGCGGGTGCTGAACAAGTACATCGAAGAAAACGAGGTGGCTAAGAAGGCCAAGGTTGAAACCACCGGCGACGACATGCGCGAAGGCCTGACCTGCGTGCTGTCGGTGAAAGTGCCCGAGCCCAAGTTCTCCTCACAGACCAAGGACAAGCTGGTGTCGTCCGAAGTGCAGCCGGTGGTGCAGGAAGTCGTTGGCCAGAAATTGTCCGAATTCCTGCTGGAAAACCCCAGCGACGCTAAACTGCTGTGCGCCAAGATCGTCGACGCCGCGCGCGCCCGCGAAGCCGCCCGCAAGGCACGCGAAATCACCCGCCGCAAGGGCGTGATGGATGGCTTGGGATTGCCCGGCAAACTGGCGGACTGCCAGGAAAAAGATCCGGCCCTGTGCGAAATTTATCTGGTAGAGGGCGATTCCGCCGGCGGTTCCGCCAAGCAGGGCCGCGACCGTAAAGTCCAGGCGATTCTTCCATTGAAGGGCAAGATTCTCAACGTCGAACGCGCGCGTTTCGACAAGGTCATCGGCAGCCAGGAAATCGCCACGCTGATCACCGCGCTCGGCACCAGCATCGGCAAGGATGATTACAACCCGGACAAGCTGCGCTACCACCGCATCATCATCATGACCGACGCCGACGTCGACGGCGCCCACATCCGCACCCTGCTGTTGACCTTTTTCTATCGTCAGATGCCCGAGCTGGTCGAGCGCGGCCACATTTATATCGCGCAGCCGCCGCTGTACAAGGTTAAACATGGCCGCAGCGAGCGCTATATCAAGGACGAGCATGCGCTGAAAGAGCACCTGATGGCCGAAGCAATGAAGGATGCCGAGCTGACGCCGATGGACGGCGCCATGCCGATCATGGGCGATGCTCTGGAAACGCTGGCACGCGAGTATTTCCTGGCCGAAGCGGTCAGCGATCGGTTGGCGCGTCTGCTGCCCGAAGACGTGTTGCAGGCCCTGATGCGGATTCCGCGCCTGAGCCTGGCCGACAGCGGCGCAGCCATGCAGGCCGAGGCAAGCCTGGGGGCCGCGCTGGACGCGCAGAAATTCGTCGTTGCCGCCGAATACATCAGCGAAACCGACAGCCATCGACTGCGCATCACGCGCCACGCTCACGGCAACGCACACGTCAGTTTTCTCGAAGCTGATCTGCTCGAGACGGGTGATTACAACCAACTCGTCAAGGTCGGCGATCTGCTACGTGACCTGATCGGCCTGGGCGCCCGCGCTAAACGCGGCGAGAAGGAAAGCCCGGTGCAAAGCTTCCGCGAAGCGATGGACTGGTTCCTTGCCGAAGTCAAACGCGGCATGAGCATCCAGCGCTACAAAGGCTTGGGCGAGATGAATCCGGCGCAACTCTGGGAAACCACCATGGATCCCAAAGTACGTCGCCTGATGAGGGTACAGATCGAAGACGCGATTTCCTCCGACCAGATTTTCACTACCTTGATGGGCGACGAAGTCGAGCCGCGTCGCAATTTCATTGAGACCAATGCGCTGGGGGTGCGCAACCTGGACGTGTGATTTGTGTGATGGCTCATGAAAAAGCCCGGCATAGCCGGGCTTTTTGTTTGCAAGCTTGTCGGCCACAAGCTCAATTCTTCTTCGACGCGACCGGTAGCCCGGCTTCCTTCCATTCCGGAAAGCCGCCGCGGAACCAGTAGACGTTGGTCCAGCCAGCCAGAATCGCCATCGTGGCGGATTTGTAGCTTTTCCAGCAGATAGTGCCGTCGCAATACATCATGAGTGGAGCGGTTTTATCTTTGGGCAGTTTGTTGAGGGCAAATTTATCGTCGGTCGGGTCGAAGCCCACTTCCTTGGCGCTGGATTCATTGTAGGGGACCGAAATGGCGCCGGGTACATGTGCGGTTTGATATTCTTCCGGCAGGCGCACGTCATATACAGGCATGCCGTTGGCGATCAGCATTTTGGCCTCGGCCGCGGAAATGATCTTGGCGCCGGGCAGGCTGGTAGGCGTGGTATTCAGCATCGAAGCGACGCCTTTGAAATCGGCTTTCGTCGCGGTGCTGAGCGCGAGCTTGAGGCTGTTGCCCTTCTGCAGCGTTGCCGCCAGATTTTGCTGGGCACCGGCCGACACGGTTTCTGGCTGCACCGTCAGTGCGCGCAAGGGAACCGCCGTGCTGGTGAAAACGATGCGGCCACCGTTCTTGGCCGTCCAGGTTTTGGCTTCTTCGGCGGACGCGACCGCCAGGTCGTAGCGACCCAGTTTCAGCCCGTACAGCGGGGCTTCGGACATGCGGTGAAACTTGATTTCGGCGAAATCGCTTTTGGCCAGCCCGCGACGATTGATTTCGCTGCGCGCGAGTCCGCCCATCAGCGATTCGTAATCGGGAACGCCCAATCTGGCCTGCGATTGGGCGGCCAGCGTTCCCTTGAAATTGGGGCCGGCGACAAACGAGGCGGCCGTCGTTTCCCTGGATTTGAGGATGGGCTCGAACTTGAATTTGCTGACGTTGGCGATCACCTGGGAAGGGCCGAAGACCATATCCAGCGTGCCGTCCTTGGCATGCTTGATGGCGGTGAAACCGCGCGTGTAAAACTGAAGGTGGACCGGTTGGCCGACCGCCCGCTCGACTTCGCCGGCAAAAGCGCGGTAACGCTGGGTAGTGTCGAAATCGGAAATGGACTCGCTCATGCCGAGCACCACGCCGAGCGTGAGCGGCGCGGCCTGGACAAAAGCCGAGACCAGAATCAGAGGCAGAATGGCAAAACGTATCACGGTCGTCGTCTCCACTTATATTGTTCAGTGGATTAACGGACCGCGTACTTCGAACTTTACGGTTGATTAAGCTTGTGGCGTTGGACTGATCAACCAGGAGAGCAGGAGGCTACGCAATGGGTCTTCCTGAACCGGCAAGGGCAGCGCGGCATCGATCCTGAGGCGAGCGCTTACTTTGTCCAAAGCGGCTTGGTGAGACGGCTCGAAAAAAACCAGGATACGGGTGCCGGGCGCGCTTTGCGCTGTGGCCAGCAAGGATTCGAGATTGGACAGGCGGTCGCGAAAATCGGTCTGGTGGTAAAAGTCCGCCACGATCACGGCCGGCGGGGTTTTACGCACCAGGCTGATGGCCTTGCGCTCCGACCATTCCGTCATGACGGTGTAGCCGAGTTCCTGATATAGCTTTTTATACCCGGCCGTGCCGATGAAGGCATTGACCATGAGCAGGCTGGGCACGCTCATTCAGAGGTTTTTTTGCTGGCTGGCTTTTTGGCGGCGGGTTTAGCCGCCGCTTTTTTGGTCGTCGTCTTTTTAGCGGCCGGTTTCTTCGCGGCGGGGGTTTTCGTATCGTCGGTCGCAGCCTTGTTTTTTTTCTCCGCAGCCGGTTTTTTGACGGCGGTCTTGCGCGCGGGCTTCTTGGCCGGGCCTTTGGCGACGCGCGCAGCGATCAGCGACAGGGCTTCTTCGAGCGTGATCTCTTCCGGCGTGATGTCCTTGGGCAGGGTGGCGTTGGTGCTGCCGTGCTTTACATAGGGGCCGTAGCGGCCGCTGCGAACGGTGATGTCCTTGCCGTCGTCCGGATGCGGGCCGAGGGTTTTCAGCACTGAGGCGGCTGAATCGGCGCCGCGCGGAGCGCGTTCCATCGCCAGCACTTCGAGCGCTCGCGGCAGATCGATTTCGTACACGCTGTCGCCCTTGGGAATCGACTTGAACTTGCCGTCGTGCAGCAGATAGGGACCGAAGCGGCCGTTGTTGGCGACGATCGGCAGGCCGGAGGTCGGATGGTGGCCCACTTCGCGTGGCAGCGAGAGAAATTTCAGCGCTAATTCCAGCGTAGCTTGATCGAGCGGGATTTCCTTCGGCCACGAGGCGCGGCGGGGCTTCGGTGCCTTCTTGTCTTCCGGCATCTCGCCGATCTGCACATACGGCCCGAAGCGGCCGGACAGCAGTTTCACGTCCAGGCCCGTTGCCGGATCCTGGCCGAGAATGTTGTCGCCTTCGGCGGTGGCGGCGTGAAGCGGGCGCGTGTAGTCGCAATCGGGATAGCCGGAACAGCCGATAAACAGGCCGCGCTTGCTGGCCTGCATGAACAGCGGCTTCGAGCATTTGGGACACGGCTCCATAATCGGGCAGCCGCGCTCGACGTCCTGCTTGGCTTTCAACTCGCCGTCGAAGCCCTTCCAGAATTCGCCCAGCAACTGCAACCACACGCGCTTGCCGTTGGAGACGTCGTCGAGCTTGTCTTCCAGCTTGGCAGTGAAGTCGTAATCGACATAGTGGTTGAAGTGCCGGGTGAGGAAGCAGTTTACCAAGCGGCCGATGTCGGTCGGCTGGAAGCGCTTCTTCTCCAGCACCACGTATTCGCGGTCCTGCAGGGTAGAAATGATGCTGGCGTAGGTGGAGGGGCGGCCGATGCCGTATTCCTCCAGCGCCTTCACCAATGACGCTTCGGTGTAGCGCGGCGGCGGCTGGGTGAAATGCTGCTCGCCGTAGAGCTTGTCGACCGGCAGGGTTTCGCCTTCGACCAGCGCGGGCAATTTGGATTCGCCTTCCTCGTCCTCGTCATCCTGATACACGGCCAGGAAACCGGCGAACGCGAGCGTCTGGCCGGTGGCGCGGAAGGTGCCCTCGCCTACCGTGATATCGGCGGCAACGGTGTCGAACTGCGCCGCCGTCATCTGGCAAGCGACGGTGCGTTTCCAGATCAATTCGTAAAGGCGGGTCTGGTCGTGCGTGAGGAAAGCCTTCACCGTCTCGGGTGTGCGCACCACCGAGGTCGGGCGCACTGCTTCGTGCGCTTCCTGCGCGTTCTTGGTCGTGGCCTTGTAGGTAATCGCGGTGGGCGGCAGGAAATCTTTGTCGAAGTTGGCGCCCACATACTTGCGGATGTCAGTGATCGCTTCCTGCGCCAGATTCACCGAGTCGGTCCGCATGTAGGTGATGAGGCCGACCGGCCCTTCGCCGAGGTCGATGCCTTCGTACAACTGCTGGGCGGTGCGCATCACGCGGTCGGTCGTCATGCCGAGTTGGCGCACGCCAGCCTGCTGCAGGGTCGAGGTGGTGAACGGCGCGCCGGGATGGCGGGCGCGCCGTTTCTTCTCGATGCGCATCACCGTGGCATCGCGGCCTTCCAGCGTGGCGAGCCATTCCTTGCTGCGCGCTTCGTGTTCGACCGTGAACTGTTCGAGCTTTTCACCCTTGAAATGGGTGAGTTTGGCGGTGAATGGCTGAGTGCCCTTGTGGCTGTCGAGGTGCAGCGACCAGTATTCGCGCGGCACGAAGGCTTCGATTTCCAGCTCGCGCTCGACGATCATGCGCAAGGCCGGCGACTGCACGCGGCCGGCGCTCAAACCGGGACTGATCTTGCGCCACAGAAGCGGCGACAGGTTGAAGCCGACCAGATAATCCAGCGCGCGCCGCGCCTGCTGGGCGTCGACCAGGTCGGTCGCGATCTCGCGCGGGTGACGCACCGCATCCTGAATCGCCGATTCGGTGATTTCGTAGAAGGCCACGCGCTTCATCGGCGTCTTGACCTTGCGTTCTTTGAGGATTTCACTGATGTGCCAGGAAATCGCCTCGCCCTCGCGGTCCGGGTCGGTGGCCAGCAACACTTCGTCGGCTTTCTTGGCGGCCTTGACGATAGCCTCGACGTGCTTGGCGTTGCGCTCGATGATTTGGTACTTCATCGCGAAGTTTTCGGTATCGACCGCGCCGGTTTTCGGCTCCAGGTCGCGTACGTGGCCGTAGCTGGCGAGGATTTCGTAGTCCGCGCCAAGGTACTTTTTCAGCGACTTGGATTTCGATGGCGATTCGACAATGACGAGTTTGGACATTGGGTTTTAGTGCAGACGTCCCGGCTCGTGGTTCAGCAGCATGTCTTCCAGATGCGTGAAATGCTCGATCAGCCCGCGGCTCCACAGCACGATCAGCGTCATCCAGCGCACGTGGTCGGGCTCGATGTCTTCGCCGCCCAGCGCCATCAGGCCGGAAATCACCCATTCGCGCGATTCGGGGTCGAGAATCTCGGCACGCTCCAGCCAGACCAGTTCGTCGCGGCATGCCGTGTTCAGACGTTCGAGCTCTTCGGGCGCGTAATGGCGGTGATGGGCGTGGGCCAGGCGCTCATGGGTGGCGCTGCCAGCCAGGTTGGCATACCAGTCGAGCGCGGCGTTGATGTCTGCTTCTTCGAAGCCGGCGGCAAACAGGCGCTTTTCCAGTGCGTCGCGGTCGGGCGCGAGCTCCGCCATGCGAAAGCTTTCGTAAAGGTAAACCAGAATGTCGAGCATGATCTCAGTGTATTTTTTGGTAACGCCCGCCGGGCAGGGATGCAATCTGCCCATCCAGTTCAAGCGTCAACAGCTTCGCCGAAAGCGCTTCTAGCGTCAACCCGGTTCTTTGTGCCAGGGTGTCGAGGGTGGTCGGCGCGCCGTCCAGCGCGTCCAGCACCAGGTCGGGAATGGATTCCGGGTGCACGGGCGGGGTTAGGCGCTGTTGCCAGGCCAGTTCGTCGAGAATGTCGGCGGCGGACTCGACCAGTTTGGCGCCCTGTTTGATCAATGCATGGCAACCGCGCGCCAGCGGCGAATGGATCGAGCCGGGAATGGCAAACACCTCACGCCCCTGCTCGGTGGCGACCCGCGCAGTGATCAGCGAACCGCTATCGGGCGCGGCCTCCACCACCAGCACGCCGCGGGAAAGGCCGCTGATCAGGCGGTTGCGGCGCGGAAAATGGCCGGGCAAGGGCGGCGTGCCGAGCGCGAACTCGGACACGATCAACCCGGTTTCCACCAGTTGGTGCGCCAGCGCCTTGTTGCGCGCGGGATAAATGCGGTCGAGCCCGGTGCCGATGATGGCGACGCTCGAACCGGCCCCGGCCAGTCCGCCGCGATGTGCGGCCGCGTCGATGCCGAGCGCCAGCCCGCTGATGATGGTGAGACCGGC
>JBGSZD010000125.1:0-16453 GCA_041750575.1 Thiobacillus sp.
AGCGTCGGCGCCGGGGCGATTCTGGTCGCCGTCACCGGCGACATCGGCAGCGTCACCGACCTCGCCGCCGGTCTGCCCAGCCTGCTGCTGCAAAGCGGCTATTCGCGCGACATGGAGCGCGAGGCGGATGACTACGCGCTGGTCTGGCTGAAAGCCGCCTGTATTCCCTCCAGACGCTTCGCCGATATCCTCGGCCGGCTCGACAAACATGCGTCGGACACCAATCTGCTCGACAGCCATCCCGGCACACTGGAACGAATCCAGCCGTTTCTTGCCGCCCGCGGCTGCCCCTGAGACTGTCATGACTGGCGTGCTAAAATCCACGGGTTTTTGACTGAAAGCCCAACACCATGATTTCTCTCGCCTACGCGCAAACCGCCGCACCCGCCGCCTCCGGCACCGCCATGATTCAGCAGTTTCTGCCGCTCATCATCATCTTCATCCTGTTCTGGTTCATGCTGATCCGCCCGCAGATGAAGCGCGCCAAGGAGCAAAAACAAATGCTGGCCGAACTCGCCAAGGGTGACGAAGTCGTCACCGCCAGTGGCCAGGTCGGCAAAATCGCCAAGATCGGCGAGCAGTATGTGTCGATAGAAATCGCCGACGGCGTCATCACCCACGTGCAGAAATCGTCTGTACAAACGCTGCTGCCGAAAGGCACGATCAAAGGCTTGTAAGTACCAACGTGAGCGGCATCCCCGCTCACTGCTCACCCCTCCCCGCTCCCGGCTAAATCATGAACCGCTTCCCGCTCTGGAAATATGTGCTCATCGGCATCACGCTGGTGGTCGCCTTCCTCTACACCCTGCCCAACTTCTTCGGCGAAGTACCTGCGGTGCAGCTCTCTCCGCTGCGCAGCACCGAAAAGGTCGACGCTGCGCTGGAAGGCCAGGTAGCCTCCGCGCTCAAGGCAGCCGGGATAGCCAACAGCGGCGTGGAGCTGGCAGGCAACAGCATCAAGGTGCGCTTCGCCAGCACCGACGTGCAGATCAAGGCCAAGGACGTGCTGCAGCACGCGCTGGGCGAGCGCTACACAGTGGCGCTCAACCTGGTATCCGCCTCGCCGGCCTGGCTCTCCTCCATTGGCGCGTTGCCGATGTATCTCGGCCTGGATCTGCGCGGCGGGGTGCATTTCCTGCTCGAAGTCGACATGAAGGCGGCGCTGGAAAAAGCGGCCATTCGCTACCAGAACGATTTCCGTGGCGAGCTGCGCAGCGACAAGATTCGCTACGGCCGCATCAGCCGTGAAGGCAATGCGGTCACCGTGCATTTCGCCACCCGCGACCAGCGCGATGCCGCCGCCAACAAACTGGGTACCGTATTCACCGAACTGGCGTTCACCCCGGAAGATCAGGCTGAAGGCTTTACGCTCACCGCACGCCTCAAGCCGGAAACCGAAACCAAGGTGCAGGAATTCGCGCTGCAGCAGAACATCACCACACTCAGAAACCGCGTCAACGAACTGGGCGTGGCTGAACCGGTGATCCAGCAGCAAGGCGCCAGCCGCGTCGTGGTGCAGCTGCCCGGCGTGCAGGACACGGCCAAGGCGAAGGACATCCTCGGCCGCACCGCCACGCTGGAAATCCGCATGGTCGACGAACAGGCCGATCCCACGCAGGTAAGCCAGGGGCAGGCGCCGTTCGGCGACGAAATCGTGGCCAGCCGCGAAGGCGGCAGCATCGCGGTTAAAAAGGACGTGGTACTGACCGGCGATTCGATCACCGATGCCTCACCCGGTTTCGACAGCACCAGCGGCCAGGCTGCGGTGCACATCAGTCTGGACGGCAAGGGCGCGCGCCTGTTCAAGGACATCACGCGTGAAAACGTCGGCAAACGCATGTCGATCCTGCTGATCGAAAAAGGTGTGGCCGAAGCCATCACCTCGCCGGTCATCCGCGAGGAAATCGGCGGCGGCCGCGTGCAGATCACCGGTATGGAGTCAGCGCAGGAAGCGTCCGATGTCGCACTGCTGCTGCGTGCCGGCGCGCTCGCCGCACCGATGCAGATCATCGAGGAACGTACCGTCGGTCCCAGCATGGGCGCGGAAAACATCGAGAAAGGCTTCCGCTCCAACATCTGGGGCTTCTTTGCGGTGGTCGCTTTCATGACCATTTACTACCGCATCTTCGGCCTGTTCTCGTCGGTCGCGCTCGCCATCAACGGCTTCTTCCTGATCGCGCTGCTGTCGATGATGCAGGCCACGCTCACCCTGCCCGGCATGGCGGCGATCGCGCTCACCCTCGGCATGGCGATCGACGCCAACGTGCTGATCAACGAACGCATCCGCGAGGAACTGCGCACCGGCGCCACGCCGCAGGCGGCGATCCACGCCGGTTACGACCGCGCCTGGGGCACCATTCTCGACTCCAACCTCACCACGCTGATCGCCGGCATTGCGCTGTTCTGGCTGGGTTCCGGTCCGGTGCGCGGCTTCGCGGTGGTGCTGTGTCTCGGCATCCTCACGTCCATGTTCAGCGCCGTGACGGTGTCGCGCGCCATGGTCAACCTCACCTATGGCCGCCAGGCACGGCTGGCCAAGGTTTCCATTTAAGGCTTCGCCATGCTGGAATTTTTCCCGTTCAAAAGAACCATCCCCTTCATGAGTTGGGGGAAGATCACGACCGCGATTTCGCTGCTCACCTTCCTGTTCTCGGTATGGGCGCTGTGGGACAAGGGCCTCAACTTGGGCGTCGATTTCACCGGCGGCACACTGATGGAAGTGCGCACCAGCCAGCCCGCCAATCTGAACACGATCCGGACCGCGCTGGAAAAAACCGGCCTGCCCGAGGTCTCGGTACAAAACTTCGGTACCAGTCGCGACGTACTGATCCGCCTACCCGCCAAACCCGGCGCCAACGCCGCTCAAACCAGTAACACGGTGATGAACGCGCTGAAAACCGTCGACGCCTCGATTGAGTTGAAGCGCGTCGATTTCGTCGGCCCGCAAGTCGGCAAGGAGCTCTACGACAACGGCGCCCTGGCGCTGCTGGTCGTCGCCTTCGGCATCATGGCCTACTTGGCGGTCCGCTTCGAATGGCGTTTCGCCGTCTCCGGCATGCTCGCCAACATGCATGACATCGTCATCATCCTCGGCGTGTTCGCCTTCTTCCAGTGGGAATTCACCCTCACCGTACTGGCCGGCGTGCTGGCCGTGCTGGGCTACTCGGTCAACGAATCAGTGGTGGTGTTCGACCGGATCCGCGAGAACATCCGCAAGATGCGCGGCGCCACCATCCCGCACATCATCGACGACGCCATCACCCGCACCATGAGCCGCACCATCATCACCCACGGCTCCACCCAGATCATGGTGCTCTCCATGCTGTTCTTCGGCGGCGAAGCACTCCACAACTTCGCGCTGGCCCTCACCATCGGCATCATGTTCGGCATCTACTCCTCGGTGCTCGTCGCCTCGCCGCTGCTGCTGATGCTCGGCGTCAAGCGCGAGCACTTCATCAAGCCGGTGGAGAAAAAGGAAGAGGCGGTGGTATGAGTTTCACGGCACACCAGCGACCTCACCACCGTTCGGCCTGAGCCTGTCGAAGGCCAAGCTGCCGCCCATGCTGCACGACTTCATCGCCTGGATCCTCGCCACCGTCCACGACTGGGGCTACACTGGCATCTTCATCCTGATGGCGCTGGAATCCACCGTGCTGCCGGTGCCGAGCGAACTCGTGCTGATCCCGGCGGGTTATCTCGCGCACCAGGGGCAGATGAACTTCGGGCTGATCGTGCTGGCATCCACCGTCGGCAGCCTCGTCGGTGCCTCGTTCAACTACGTCGTCTCGATGTGGCTGGGCCGGCCCTTCCTCGAACGCTGGGGACGTTATTTCTTCGTGCGTCCCGAACTGCTGCACAAGACCGACGCCTTCTTCGCCAGGCACGGCGCCGTCTCCACCTTCACCGGCCGCCTCATCCCCGGCATCCGCCACCTGATTTCCATCCCCGCCGGACTCACCCGCATGAACCCCGGCGCGTTCGCGTTCTACACCTGCCTCGGCGCCGGCCTGTGGTCGCTCGTCCTGACCCTGTTCGGCTATTTCCTCGGCGGCAACGAAGCCCTCATCCGGGAATACCAGCACCTCATCACCGCCGGCGTCATCGTCTTCGTCGCGCTCATCATCGGCGGGTATGTGTGGTGGCAGCGGCGCAAGTGATCGACTCCGTTCGCCTGCCGGCAAACCGTTAACGCTAGGAAAACCGCGCTTTCCGTGTACCCGCTCGCTTTCCTCTGGGGCCTGGCTGAAGCAACGCTGTTCTTCATCGTCCCCGATGTGCTGCTCTCGCTGCTGGCGCTCAAGGACCGCCGCCGCGCATGGATCGCCAGCGGCTACGCCGTCGCCGGCGCGCTCATCGGCGGCGCGCTGATGTACCGCTGGGCCGCGCTCGACGCCGTGCACGTGCGCAGCCTGCTGGTCGCCCTCCCCGCCATCTCGCCCGACCTGCTGGAACAGGTGCGGCAGCAACTTGACAGTCTGGGCTACGCCAGCCTGTTCGTCGGCGCCTTCAGCGGCGTGCCCTACAAGATTTATGCGACGGAAGCGGGCGCGGCGGCACTGCCACTGGCAAGCTTTCTGCTCGTCACGATTCCCGCCCGCACGCTGCGATTTCTGCTGGTCGCGGCGCTAGTCGACTGGATCGCCCGGCATTGGACGGCGGGTTTGAGACACATCACGCGCGTGCTGCTGATGCTGACGTGCTGGGTGCTGTTTTATGGGTGGTATTTCAGCGTGATGTAACGTTTGACATGAGAGGCTCGACCCGGCTTGCCGGGGGGAGTCCATATAGGAGGGGTTAGGCGCTTTCGTCAAAATCGACGCGATTGAATGTGATGCAAGGCGGCAGCTCTTCATACAGGAGCGGAAAGCGAGCGTAAATGTTCTCGTAGACATGAACAGACAGCTCTCCATTCGGCTCGGTTCGCAGTCGGCCAACAGCGCTGAACGAGTTGTTTTTGTCTTCCCGGAATGACTTGTTCCTGCCTTCAAACGAATCAAGAATTTGACCAGACTCGACCGACAACAAGACTGTTGGCTCGCCGTACATGGCCGCGATGAAGTCGTGCTGTTCTGTTCCGAAGCGTTGCAGGGGATCTAGGTTGTTGTAGATGAGAAGTACGGCCGGATCCTTGGTATTTGCGGCGATACGAACCTGGTTGCGCGCTTCGTTGATTTTGGCGCGGACATGATCGCCAATCGTTCGGCTTGAGTAAGCATTCGAAAATTCCGTGTCTTCGTCCAACTGCTTGATTTCGAAGTACACGTTCGTTGAGCCGATGCAGACGCAATAGTCAGGCGAAGGTTCCGCACCTTCTTGGACTCGTTTTAGAGGAAGTGCGTTTGCTTCGCAGAACTTCTCGAAGAGTGTTTCACTGATTGTTTTGCGTGACATCGTGGGCCAGCGTTTGAAGCGCCTAACGTGAATTCAACGGCAATTCTGCCGTATAACGTGGCACCGTCTCATGCAACCCGTTGATTTCATTCGGGTGCAGTCGACAAACCCGTCAAACTTGCCAGACAAACACGGCATCCCGGAAGAACCGTCTTTCACCCCGCCGCCTCCACCATCAGCCGCTTCATCTCCGCCACCGCCTCCCTCCACCCCACGAACAGGGCCTGCGCGACGATGGCGTGGCCGATGTTGAGTTCGTGGATGCCGGGCAGCGCGGCGATGGGCTGGACGTTGTGGTAGGTGAGGCCGTGGCCGGCGTTGACGGTGAGACCGATGCTGCGTCCGTAGGCGACGGCCATGCGGATGCGCTCGAATTCTGTCGTGCGCGCTGCGTCGGTTTCGGCGTCGGCGTAGGTGCCGGTGTGGATTTCGACGACGGACGCGCCGCACTGGCGGGCGGCGTCGAGCTGCGCGAAGTCGGGGTCGATGAAGAGCGAGACGCGGATGCCTGTGTCGGCCAGACGCGTGCAGGCGTCGGCGATTTTCGGCTGCTGGCCTTTGACGTCGAGGCCACCTTCGGTGGTGAGTTCTTCGCGCTTTTCGGGGACGAGGCAGACGTCCTGCGGCCGGGTCGCGAGGGCGATGCCGAGCATTTCTTCGGTGACCGCCATTTCCAGGTTCATCTTGGTCTTGAGCACTTGGCGCAGGATGGCGACGTCGGCGTCCTGGATGTGGCGGCGGTCTTCGCGCAGGTGCAGGGTGATGGAATCGGCGCCGGCGGTTTCGGCCAGGAGCGCGGCTTCGACCGGGCTGGGGTAGCGGGTTTTACGGGCTTGCCGCAGGGTGGCGATGTGGTCGATGTTGACGCCGAGATGGATGCTCATGGATTCAGATCTGTGAGTTCGCGCAATAGCTGGCGAGTATAAAGCGGCTTGGCGCCGAGGGTGTGGTTGATCAGGGCGCGCATCAGCGCCTTGGCTTCGGTCAGGGTGGCCGGCCGCTCGAAGCGGTCGGCGGCCAGGTCGAGCAGGGTTTGGCCCGACACCGGACAGCCCGGCTGACCGATTGCGCGCAGCGCGCCGCGCTCGGGCTGGAATACGTAGCGCGCTAGTGGATCGATGGGCTTACCCGCTTCGGCATCGACATCGAACGTGGCGCCGTAACCGATTTCGGAGAGCAGGTTCTTCTCGAAGCGCCGCAATATCTGCTCAAAATAAGTGGCGCGTTCGTAATCGGTGGCGCACGCTTCACCCGCCAGTTGGTCGAGGGTGTCGAGATAGCGGTCGTACAGCAGCTCGTGCGCATCGCCGCGCGCCAGCAGGCGCAGCAGCAGTTCGTTGAGATAAAACCCGCACATCAGCGCCCGCCCTTGCGGGGAAACCAGGCCGCCCACCCACTCGGCGGCATGCAGGGTTTTGAGATCGGATTTGCCGAACCACGACAGCAGCAACGGGGTGAAGGGCTGCATCAAGCCACGCAGCGCGGAAGCCGGACGCCGCGCGCCGCGCGCGATCAGCGCCACCCGCCCGTGACCTCGGGTGAAGACTTCCGCCACCACGCTGGTTTCCTTGAAGGGATAGGTGTGGAGGATGAAGCCGGGTTCGTTGTTGATGCTGGCGTCGGTGGACATCTTTTTTATTCGCGAAGGTCGCGAAGGGACGCGAAGAAAAACAATGGAGAGATGTGTTCGCTCAATGCACAACGCTTCATGTTTGGTATTTTGGGTTTACTTCGCGTTTCTTCGCGACCTTCGCGACCTTCGCGGAAGAAATCTTTAATCGATTCCCAGCGACTTCAGCATCCGCACGTCGTCGGCCCAGCCGCCTTTGACCTTGACCCAGACTTCCAGATACACCTTGCTGTCGAATGCGCGCTCCATGTCGAGGCGCGCCTGGGTGGAGATGGCCTTGAGCTTTTCGCCGCCCTTGCCGATGACGATGGCCTTGTGGCCCTCGCGATCGACCAGGATAGTGGCGAAGATGCGCCGCAGGTTGCCTTCTTCTTCGAACTTGTCGATCTGCACGGCGACCGAGTACGGGATTTCCTCGCCGCTCAGGCGGAAGACTTTTTCGCGGATGAGCTCGGCGGCAAGCTGGCGCTCGGTCTGGTCGGTGACATCGTCTTCGTCGAACAGCGGCGCGTTTTCAGGCAAATGGGTTTGCAGCGTCTTCAGCAGTTCGTCGAGATTGCTGCCCTGCTTGGCCGATACCGGGACGATTTCAGTGAAGGCATGGGCGGCGGCGACTTCCTGCAGGTAGGCCATCAGTGCCCCGCGATCCTTTTCGTAATCGATCTTGTTCACCACCAGGATCACCGGCCGGTCTGTCGGCAGCAACTCCATCACCTGGCGGTCTTCCTTGGTCAGCCGCCCGGCTTCGACCAGCATCATCACCACGTCGGTGTCCGACAAGGTTTCGCGCACGCGCTTGTTCATCGCGCGGTTCATGGTGCTGGCGTGGCGGGTCTGGAAACCCGGCGTGTCGACGAACACGAATTGCGCCTCGCCAGTGGTGTGGATGCCCATCACCCGGTGGCGCGTGGTTTGCGCCTTGCGCGAGGTGATGCTGATTTTCTGCCCGACGATGCGGTTGAGCAGCGTCGACTTGCCGACGTTGGGACGGCCGACGATGGCGATGAGACCGCACTTGAACTGGGTCATGGATGGCTCCGGCTCATTTTGGTAGTTGCTCGCATGCCTGGCGTGCGGCCTCCTGTTCGGCGGCGCGGCGGCTCTTGCCGGCGCCGCGTGTGCTGAGTACGGGTTTGGTCAAGACGCATTCGACGATAAAGTTCTGGTCGTGCGCCTCACCCTCGGTACCGACCAGCCGGTAGTCCGGCAACGGCAGGCGACGCGACTGCAGCATTTCCTGCAACTGTGTTTTAGGGTCCTTACCTGATGCCCTGGGATCGATTTGCGCCACCAGCGGATCGAACAAACCGCGCACTACGCGCTGTGCCTCGTCGAACCCGGCGTCGAGAAAAATCGCACCGAAAAGGGATTCCAGCGCATCGGCCAGAATCGAGGGACGGCGAAAGCCGCCACTTTTCAATTCACCCTCGCCCAGGCGCAGGGTGTCGCCCAGCTTCAAGACGGCGGCAATGTCGGCCAGGGTTTCCTGCCGCACCAGGTTGGCGCGCAGGCGCGACAAGCTGCCTTCGGGCAGATCGGGAAATGCGTCGTACAGCGCACGGGCAACCGAGCAATTCAGCACCGAGTCGCCGAGGAATTCCAGGCGCTCGTTGTTGAGCGCAGCAAAGCTGCGGTGCGTCAGCGCCTGGGTCAGAAGTTCGGGGCGAACAAAGGTATAGCCCAGCGCCTGCTGCAGGCGCTGGGTCAACAAGGGGTTATTCAACCTCGACAGCTGCGGTGTTGGGATCGGAGCTGGCACTGAAATCGACCACCAGGCTGACATTGCTGACCAGCGGGGTGCGGAATTCATAGTCCGCAGAGATGACAGGGGTGCCAGAGCTGCGACTAATCGAAATATCTTCTGGTTTGACTGAGGTAACGTCACCAATACCTGCCCGCTTCCGGAAGCTATCGCGAATTTCCGCATTGCTCATGGCTTTAAGCCCTGCATCCTGTCCCATCACGCTGAAGATCCTTTTCATTGAGAAAAATTCAATGTAAGCCGGCACCAGCTTCATCGCCAGCATCGCAATCGCAATAAAAATGATGGCGACAAACAGGAAGCCGAACATGGTCAGGCCGCGTTGCGACTGTTTCAGACTACGGATGCGCTGCATGGTGTCTCCTTTTCGAATGCTGACTATTTGATGCTGGTGCCGATACGGCCGAAATCGTCGAAATTCATCCAGATGAAAAAGGCCTTGCCGACGATGTTCCGGTCCGGCACAAAGCCCCAGTAGCGGCTGTCGTTGCTGGCGTCGCGGTTGTCGCCCATCATGAAATACTGCCCTGCCGGCACCTTGCAGACGAAGCCTTCGCCCTCGGCATTGTAGGAGCAGTTCTCGCGGGAAGGAAAGTCCGCCACCTGCGGCGGATACACGGAGGGTTTGCCCGGCTCGGTCATCATGGTGTGGCCGACGCCGTTGAGGCGCTCGTTAAAGACCATCGCCGTGATGTAGCTGAGGCCGTTGCCGACGTAACTGTAGGTACCGGTGTTGCTGACAGGAATCGCATGCCCATTGACGGTCAGCTTCTTGTCGCGGTATTCGACCACGTCGCCCGGCACGCCGACCACGCGCTTGATGTAATCGAGGCTGGGGTCGGCCGGATAGCGGAACACCATGACATCGCCGCGCTCGGGATTGTTCAGCTGCACGATTTTCTTGTTGATCACCGGCAGGCGGATGCCGTAGGTGTATT
The DNA here is from genome assembly GCA_041750575.1 of Thiobacillus sp. Taxonomy (GTDB): domain Bacteria; phylum Pseudomonadota; class Gammaproteobacteria; order Burkholderiales; family Thiobacillaceae; genus Thiobacillus. The sequence goes on from JBGSZD010000125.1 coordinate 9,722, forward strand.
TGTTGACCAGGATGAAGTCGCCGATCAGCAGCGTCGGCATCATCGAGCCTGAGGGAATCTTGAACGGCTCGACCAGGAATGATCGCAGCGCGAACACGATGAGGATGACCGGGAAGAAGCTCTTGGCATACTCGACCAGCAGTGGTTCCTTGGCATCCTTGTCGCGGGTGCGTTTGAGCAGCAACGCATCCAGCATCCAGATGCCGCCGGTGACGACGAGCGCAAGGAAAAGAATAAGCGCGAAGTTCATGTTGATTGGTCCACTTCTTATTTATCGGAGACTTGCAGAATGGCGAGGAAGGCTTCCTGCGGGATTTCGACGTTGCCGACCTGCTTCATGCGACGTTTGCCGGCCTTTTGTTTCTCGAGCAGTTTCTTTTTCCGCGTGATGTCGCCGCCGTAGCACTTAGCGAGCACATTCTTGCGCAGCGCCTTGACGTTCTCTCGCGCGATGATGTTGGCGCCGATAGCCGCCTGCACCGCCACGTCGAACATCTGGCGCGGGATCAGCTCGCGCATCTTCGACGCCAGCTCACGTCCGCGATACACGCTGCTGGCGCGGTGGACGATGAGCGACAGCGCATCGACCTTTTCGTTGTTGACCAGGATGTCGAGCTTGACCAGATCGCCGGCGCGGTATTCCTTGAATTCGTAGTCGAGCGAGGCGTAGCCGCGGCTGGTCGATTTCAGCTTGTCGAAGAAATCCATCACCACTTCGTTCATCGGCAGGTCGTAGCGCAGCATCACCTGCCTGCCGTGGTACTGCATGTCGAGCTGCATGCCGCGCTTCTGATTGCACAGGGTGATGACGTTGCCGACGAATTCTTCCGGCACGAAGATCGTCGCCGTGATGATGGGTTCGCGGATTTCCTCGATCTTGGACAGCTCGGGCAATTTGAACGGGTTCTCGACGTTGATGACCGTGCCATCCTTCATCTGCACTTCGTACACCACCGTCGGCGCGGTGGTGATGAGATCCATGTTGTACTCGCGCTCGAGCCGTTCCTGCACGATATCCATGTGCAGCAGGCCGAGGAATCCGCAGCGGAATCCGAAGCCCAGCGCTTGCGAAACTTCGGGCTCGAATTGCAATGCGGCATCGTTCAGTTGCAGCTTGGTGAGCGCGTCGCGCAGATTTTCGAAATCGTGCGATTCAACCGGATATAACCCGGCGAACACCTGCGACTGGACTTTCTTGAAGCCGGGCAGCGGCTCAGCTGCAGGTCGGTCAAGCAGGGTAATGGTGTCGCCCACCTGCGCCGATTTCAGTTCCTTGATCCCGGCGATGACGAAGCCCACCTCGCCTGCGGACAACTGCGAGCGGTCCACCGACTTCGGCGTAAACACACCGACGCTTTCGGTCAGATGCTGCGCACCGCTCGCCATGAAGTGGATTTTGTCCTTGGGCTTGAGCACGCCGTCCACCACGCGCACCAGCATGACCACGCCGACATAGTTGTCGAACCAGGAATCGATGATCAGTGCTTTCAGAGGCGCATCTTCCTTGCCGCGCGGCGCAGGTACCTGCTTGACCACCACCTCGAGAATTTCGGCGATGCCGATGCCGGTCTTGGCCGAAGCGCGCACCGCCTCGCTCGCATCCAGTCCGACGATGTCCTCGATCTCTTCCGCCACCCGGTCGGGGTCGGCGGCAGGCAGGTCGATCTTGTTCAGTACCGGGATGACTTCGACGCCAAGGTCGATCGCGGTATAGCAGTTCGCCACCGTTTGCGCCTCGACGCCCTGCGAGGCATCGACCACCAGCAGCGCGCCTTCGCACGCCGACAGCGAGCGCGACACTTCGTAGGAAAAGTCGACGTGGCCGGGGGTATCGATCAGGTTCAGGCGATAGACCTTGCCGTCCTGCGCCTTGTAGGTCAGCGCGGCGGTCTGCGCCTTGATGGTAATGCCGCGTTCCTTCTCCAGATCCATGGAATCGAGCACCTGCGCTTCCATCTCGCGCTCCGACAGACCGCCGCACTGCTGGATCAGGCGGTCGGCGAGCGTGGACTTGCCGTGGTCGATGTGGGCGATGATGGAAAAATTGCGGATCAGATTCTGCGACACAACAAAACGGGCACGTTTCCGTGCCCGGTCAGGGATGAGATAACTACTCGAATTTTAACGGATTTCAGGGGTGGGCGCGCAGCCATGCCTGAAACGCGGGCAGATTCAGTTGGTGACGGCAAATCTCGACTTCGCCGGCGAATAGCAACGGAACATCCCATCCATATCGGGCCTTGAGCGACGGGTCGGCATCCACGTCGACGGGCACCAGACGATGTCCGGTTCCCGCAATCAAGCGGCCGACCTCCGCCGCCATCGCTTCGCACAGCGGGCAGCCCGCCCGCGTGAAAAGCGTGAGCGTTTTACTCACCCGAAATTTTCAGCGGGATATACAGCGACCCCTCGCCTCGCCGCACCAGAATCGCCGCGCTCTTGCCCTTGGGCACGGCCGCCATCGCCTTGCGGAAGGCCTCGACCGAGGACACCTTGCCGTTGTTCACCGCGAGGAGCACGTCGCCAACGCGGATGCCCGCACGTGCTGCGTCGCCGGTGACTTCTTCCACCAGAAGGCCGTGGTCGATTCCAAGTTCGCGCCGCTGGTCGGCAGTCAGCTCGGACAAGGCCAGTCCGCCACGCGAGTAGGCCTTGCTGCTCTTGCCGGCGAGTTGCTCTTCGCCTGGCAATTCACCTACTGCCACCAGCAGTTCTTGCGTCTTGCCCTTGCGCCACACCTGTAGCGGAATCTTCGTTCCCGGCTTGACCATGCCGACCATTCGCGGCAGGTCGCCCGAGTTTTCCACTGGCTTGCCGTTGAACATGAGAATCACGTCGGCAGCCTGCAGGCCGCCCTGTGCTGCCGGGCTGTCCTCCTGCACCTGCGACACCAGCGCGCCGCGCGGACGATCCAGCCCAAAGGATTCGGCGAGATCGGCCGTCACTTCCTGAATGATCACGCCCAGCCAGCCGCGGGACACTTTGCCGCCCGCCTTGAGCTGGCCGACCACTTCCATCGCCACGTCGATGGGAATGGCGAACGAGACCCCCTGATAGCCGCCGCTGCGGCTGTATATCTGCGAGTTCATGCCGACCACCTCGCCCCGCATGTTGAACAGCGGCCCGCCCGAGTTGCCGGGATTGATCGGTACATCGGTCTGGATATACGGCACATAGTTTTCCGACGGCAGCGAGCGGCCTTTGGCGGAAACGATGCCGGCGGTGACCGAGTTCTCGAAACCGAACGGCGAACCGATCGCGGCCACCGCTTCACCGACGCGCAGCTTGGTGGGGTCGCCCAGTTTGACGGCGGGCAGATTGTCCGCGGTGATCTTGATGACGGCGACGTCGGTGCGCGTATCGGTGCCCACGACCTTGGCAATGAATTTGCGCTTGTCGATCAGCTTGACGACCACTTCGTCCGCACCCTTGACCACATGCGCGTTGGTCAGAATATAGCCGTCGCTGCTGACGATGAAGCCGGAACCGGCGCCGCGCGCAGGGATTTCCTGCATGGGGCCACCTTGTTGCCCGCCAGGCGCACCCGGGAAAAAGCGGCGGAAAAATTCCTGCATGTCCTCTTCGTCTGGAATGGCGAACGGCAAGCCGTCGGGGCTTCGCTTCACCAGCTTGGTGGTGCTGATATTGACCACCGCCGGCCCCTGTTTCTCGACCAGTTCGGCCACATCCACCACATCTTTTGCAAACGCAGGCATCGCCAGGACGCTCACCATCGCCATCGTTACCAGAGCTGTTCTCATCATCGCTATCCTTTCAACAGATGAAACCGGGAATTGTCTTCACGTCTCAGTACAACGGGCAGCGCTACCCGCCCGCTCCTCGCAGCCAACCAGCCCATCAAGCCGCCGATCAGCATGCCGATCACCGCAGGCCCGTCGCCAGGCATCAGGGCCTGCGCCAGCAAAGCGCCCGCCAGCATCAATACAAGCGGCAGGCCGTAGGCGCGCAGTGCGCTTTTGAGTACGCTGCCTTTGGCGATGCCGACCACGACGCGGTCGCCGGGCGACAGGGCCAGATCGCAATCCACCCGAAACTGCCGGGGACTGCGCTGGAACAGTTCCGCAATGCGGCGCGACGAACAACCCTGTCCGCCGCAGGTGCCACAACCCGATGGCTCGACAGCCTGTACCCAGACGCCGTCCGATGCGGTTTTGGTGACTTCGGCGGTTTGCTCGATCATGGGGGGCTCAGAATGCTTGCGTTCGATTACTGCTTGTTGACCGAGTTGCCGGTTTCAATCAGCGCCATGTTCGGCACCTCGCCCAGCGTCGTCACGCTATAGCCGCCGACCTCGCGTGCATAAATGCCGATCGCCCCCTCGGCAGACAGGCCATGCAGGCGCTGTACCTTGGGGTCGGCCGGCTCCACGAACATCGACAGCACACTCAAGCCATCCGAATACACCAGATGGGTTACAGGCTCCTTTTTACCCGGCAACGCACGTACCGCTATCTGTACGCGCTCGAAACCCGGCGGCGGCTTCACGTCCCACGTGGCATCGATTGGTCGGTCGACACTCGCCTTCAGCACGCTTTTTCCTGTCATATCGTTGCGGAACAGCTCTGCATCAGGTGCCTTGCCAATCTGGACTTCGGAGAACACAAACATCGACACCACACCGCCGTTTTCATTGACGATGCGCGACTTCAGCGGCAGCCCGGTGCGTTTGTCCAGCCACAGGTTGAAGGCGTAACGATAGCCATCACGCGGCTCCAGTATCACCACCTGACAGGCGCGGCCCGCCACGCGCTCGCCCCCGCCCAGCTTCACGTCATAGTGTTCGAGCAACTGTGCGGGCTGCGCGGGCAACAACGCCGGGAAAAACCTGCGCGGCGCATTGCGCTCCAGCCGAACATGCTTGCCGTCCGGGAGGTGGCAGTACACGTCGTTGTTGATACGCAGGAACTGGCGCGGCGTGCCGTCCATGACCTCGACTTTTTCCTGTTCGCCACGCGCATCGGTGCGATGCAGCACACGCAGCACCTCGACATGTTCGCCGTGGTGATAGACATAGACGCCGCTGTAGTTCAGTTGCTTGGCTGCGCTAGCCGCGCGGTTGAGCCAGTCGAGCGCCGCATCGGCGCGTGCCGCGCCGGACAAAAGCAACAGCCCGGCAAAAAACGCGGCCAACCAGTTCTGCCGCTGCCATCCTTTCCTCGAAATGGATACCGCCTGCATCAACGCGGCTCCACCGCAACCGCCACCACCCGCTGATAAGGCGAAGCCACCGCCATTGGCGCGAATTCCTGATGCGCCACGAGATACGGTGCAAGGCGCGTGTCGTCACGGGTTGGTTCCGATTCCAGCGCAGCCTGCTGAATGCCCGACGATACCGCCATGGGCGGGGTAGCCGGCATATCCGACATCAGGCCGGTGACCGAAACCGCGCCCCACACCGCGAGTGAAGCAAACGAGGCTACCGCGATCCGCTGCGGCCACACGCTGCGACGCGGTGCAAGCACGGTCGGCTCGGTCGCCAATTGTGCCGAAAAACGGGCCATGAAATCATCCTGCGCCGGCGCCACACCGCGCATCAGGTCGCCGATCAGATGGTATTCGGACCAGTTTTGTCGCAAGGCGTCGTCGCGCTTCAAGGCTGCGATGCACGCCTCGACTTCGGCGCGCGCCGTTTCGCCGTCGAGCGCGGCCGACAGCGACAGTCGAATGTCGTCCGACGGCTCTGCTTGGGGAAGGGTGTCTGATTTGCGAAGTGCCGACATGGTTACCACCTTTTATCCTGACTCGTGCCCAACATCGGGCGTATCTTTTCCGCAATGGCCTCGCGCGCACGGAAAATCCGCGAACGCACGGTGCCGATCGGACATTCCATCATCTGCGCGATTTCCTCGTAGCTCATGCCTTCGATTTCGCGCAGCGTGATAGCTGTCCTCAACTCTTCGGGCAACGCATCGACTGCCTCATTGACTGCTTGGGCGACTTGCTTGCTCTGGAGTTCCGCATCCGGCGTCGCGATGTCGCGCAGCAAATCGCCCTCTTCGTAATTTTCCGCATCTTCCGCCTGCACATCGCTCGACACCGGCTGGCGCTTGTGCGCCACCAGATAGTTTTTCGCCGTATTGACTGCGATGCGGTACAGCCAGGTGTAAAACGCGCTTTCGCCACGGAATCCAGGCAGCGCGCGATACGCCTTGATAAACGCTTCCTGCGTGATGTCTTCCACCTCCGCCGCATCGCGCACCATGCGCGACAACAGCCGCCCGAGCTTGCGGTGATATTTGATCACCAACAGCTCGAACGCACGCTTGTCGCCCTGCTGGGCACGTTCGACCAGCACCTGATCCAATTCGCGGTCCGACATATCTCCCTGCTGCTTTTTGTTTGTGTTGAAAGTATACGTGACCGCACCTTCCGGCACGTGTGAGCGGGTTTACGCCAAAAAGTTCACTACTGGCAGGGTTATCCGGGCGAATCCAAGCCTGCTATCATCGCCCGACACCGAACGGCCCCTATGCTACACAGACACGACGTCCTCATCCTCGGCAGCGGCCTCGCCGCGCTCACCACCGCGCTCAAGCTCGCCGATCAGCGCCGCATCGCCATTGTAACTAAACGCCAGATGACCGACGGCGCCAGCGACTGGGCGCAAGGCGGCATCGCGGCGGCGGTCGACAGCGGCGATTCAGTCGAGGCGCATGTCCGCGACACTCTGATCGCCGGCGGCGGACTGTGCGACGAGGCAATCACCCGGCT
>JBGSZD010000126.1:0-5176 GCA_041750575.1 Thiobacillus sp.
TGCTGGCATCTACGGCAACGTCGGCATCCGGCGCGACCGTTGCCGCGGCATGGATGCCGACGGGCGGGCGCGGCGGCGGATTCAGCAGCGCCGAAACGCGCGCGAAATACAGGTAGGGATTGGGGGTAAGGATGCGCGGCAGGTCGGTGGCGTCGCGCGCATCGAGCGGCAGGATCACCGCAGCCGCACGGGTGTCGACGAGCTGCGTCAGGTACTTGGCTTGCGAGACGAACCCGATTTCACTTTCGCCCGCTCGATCGAGCGGGGCAACCTGGCGAATCGAGACCCCGCCATCGCCCAGCAACTCCCCACCAAAACGCGCGACCAGCTCGGCCAGCGTAGAGGCCATGGGATGCTTATTTTCCGCCTAGCGCCTTCATCACCCGGTCGGTGATGTCGCTCTTGGGATCGACGAACACCGCCTGCTCGACGATCAGGTCGTACTTTTCGGCTTTGGCGATATCGTGAATCGCCTTGCGCGCACGCTCCTGGATCTGACCGAGTTCTTCATTACGGCGCAGGTTGAGGTCCTCGCGGAATTCGCGACCCTGACGCTGCAGATCGCGGTTGAGGTTGCCGAGATCACGCTCCTTCGCCTTGCGGTCGCTGTCCGACATGGTCACGCCGTCCTTGTCGAGCTGGCCCTGCAGGTCGCGCGCCTGCTTGGCGAGCTTCTGCAACTCCTGATCGCGCGAAGCGAATTCGCGTTCGAGCTTTTTCTGCGCGGTGACGGACAGCGGGGCCTCGCGCAGCAGCTTTTCAGTGTTCACAAAGCCGATCTTGGTGTCGGCCAGGACAGGCACCGCCACATACGCGGACACCAGAATCAGGGAAACGGCAAATTGCTTGAATTTCATCTTCTCACTCCGGTAACTACACCCCTCAGAACACGTTTCCGAGGGTAAATTGGAATACTTCGGTCTTGTCTTCAAATATACCGTCACCCTTTGCGGCCAGCGGTTGCGCCAGACTGAACTTGAGTGGGCCGAGGGGCGAGACCCACAATACGGCGATACCGGCCGAATAACGCAAATCCTCGAATGCGAAGTTCTGGTACAGGTTGTTGACATCGTTCGGACCAAACGTGGCACCTGCATCGATAAAGGCCGACATGCGCAAAGACTGGTCATCCTTCAGTCCCGGAAGGGGGAAGAAGAGTTCCGCATTGCCAATTACGCGTTTGTCGCCGCCCAGTGCATCGCCCACCGAGTCTTTCGGCCCCAGGGTGCCGTTTTGAAAGCCGCGCACCGAACTGTTGCCGCCAGCATAGAAGTTCTTGAAGAAGGGCATGGGCTTGCCGGACAAGCCAGCACCGTAGCCTACTTCACCGTTCAGCATAAGGGTGAGATTCCTTCCCAGCGGGAAAAACTGCTGATGCTGGAACGAAAGCTTGTAGTACTGCAGGCTGCCAATCGGCGTCCCGACTTCGGCTGCCACGCGCTGCATCAGGCCTTTGGTGGGGAACAGGAAACTGTTGCGGGTGTCGCGCGCCCACGCAGTATCCAGACGCAGCGTGTCGTTATCGTTGCCAAACTCATCGACAAACAATTTGTATTGCGTCGGCGCCGTTAGCGGGTCGATGGTGAGCGAAGTCTGCTCGTAGGTCAGGCCGAAAGAGATGAAATCGCGCTCGTTGACCGGCAGGCCGAAACGCACACCCGCACCGAGGGTGGAGGTTTTGTAATCGCCCACGTTGTCGAGCGACGTGGCGTCGACATCGCGCCGGTACAAATCGTAGCCCAGGCTGATGCCGTTGATGGTGTAGTAGGGGTTGGTGAACGACAGCGCATAGACAGTGTTGACGCTACCGGTGTTGAGTTGCAGCGACACCCGGTTGCCGGTACCGAATACGTTGCTCAGCGACACCGAGCCCGACAGCACCAAGCCCTCGGAAGATGAGAAACCGGCGCCCAACATCACGTTGCCGGTCGACTTTTCGGCCACGCTGACGTTGACGTCGACCTGGTCGGTGGTGCCCGAGACGCCCGGCGTTTCGATGTTGACTTCGTTGAAGTAGCCGAGCCGGTTCAGGCGATCGCGCGAACGATTGATTTTTTCGGCGTCGTAATACGCGCCTTCCATTTGCCGCACTTCGCGGCGCACCACTTCGTCGCGCGTTTTGGTGTTGCCTGCCACGTTGACGCGGTTGACGTAGACACGGCGACCCGGATCGACGAACAGGGTGAAGGCCACCGTGCTCTTTTCCTTGTCGAGTTCCGGCACTGCGTTGACGTTGGCGAACGCATAACCGTCGTTGCCGAGGCGATCGCCGATTTTCTTGGTGGTTTCGGTCAGACGGTCGCGCTCGAACACGTCGCCGGGCTTCATGGTGATGAGCTTTTTCAGCTCGGCTTCCGGCACCAGCATCTGTCCCGCCAGCTTGATATCGGATACCTTGTACTGCGGCCCTTCGGTCACGTTGACGGTGATGTAGATGCCCTGCTTGTCGGGCGAAATTGATACCTGGGTGGAATCGACGCTGAATTCGAGGTAGCCGCGGTTGAGGTAGAAGGAGCGCAGCGCTTCGATGTCGCCGCCCAGGCGCGATTTGGAATATTGATCGTTCTTGGTGTACCAGGTCAGCCAGCCGGGGGGGGTCGAGGTGAACTGTTTCAGCAGGTCCTTCTCCTTGAACGCCTTGTTGCCGACGATGTTGATCTGCTGGATCTTCGCGCTGTCGCCTTCCACCACGTCGAACTGCACGGCGACGCGGTTGCGCTCCAGCGGCGTCAGGGTGGACTTGATCTCGACGGCATACTTGCCGCGGTTGAAATACTGGCGCTGCAATTCCTGTTCGGCTTTGTCCAGCAACGCGCGGTCGAGCACGCGGCCTTCGGCCAGACCGGTTTCCTTGAGGCCTTTCTTCAAGTCTTCGTCGGAAAACTCCTTGATGCCATTGAGCGTGATCTTGGCAATCGACGGGCGTTCTTCGACGGTGACGATCACCACGCCGTCACGCGCCTCCAGTCGTACATCCTTGAAAAAGCCGGTGGCATACAAGGCCTTGATCGCCGCCGCCGTCTTTTCGTCGGTCATCGTCTCGCCGACCTTGACGGGCAGGTAGCTGAACACCGTGCCTGCCTCGGTGCGCTGGATGCCTTCGACCCGAATATCCTTCACGATGAAGGGCTCTTCCGCATACGTGGATTGCGCGGAAAATACTGCCGCGAGGGCAAGCGCCAATTTCAATTTGGGGAACATCCGGTTCAGCATCATGTGTGGTTTCATCCGCCTAGCAGGCGTTGCAAATCGTTGAACAACGCGAACGACATCAGCAGCAACAGCAGTGTCATGCCGATCCGGCCGCCTATTTCCATGGTGCGTTCGGATACCGGGCGACCTGTAAAAACTTCCGCAACATAATACATGAGGTGCCCCCCATCGAGTAATGGGATGGGCAGCAGGTTCAGCACCCCCAGGCTCACGCTCACCAGTGCCAGGAAGCCGACAAAACTGACCCACCCTAGCGTGGCGCTCTGCCCGGCATAGTCGGCGATGGTCAGCGGCCCCGACAGGTTCTTCCACGACACCTGTCCAAGCACCATGCGCCCCATCATTTCCAGCGTGAACACGCTCATGTCCCAGGTTCTCACGGTCCCCTGCCACAGCGCCTCGATAGGACCATAGCGCACCTTGGTCATCAACGCCGCCATCACCGACTCGTCGACCTTGGGCCCGGCGCCGATCTTGCCGACGCGCTGGCCAGCTTCGTCCACGGCATCGGGCATCACCGTCAACTCGCCTGGCCGGCCTTGCCGCACGTATTCGATGCGCAGGGTCTTGGCCGGATGCTGGCGGATCAACTGCACCCAGGCCTGCCAGTTCGTCACCGCCACTCCGTCGGCGGCGATCAGACGGTCGCCCGTTTGAAACCCTGCGCGCGCAGCGGCGCCGCCTGGCAATACGGATCCGATGACCGGTTCGATCTCCGGGTCGTAGCGCACGATGCCCAGCGGTCGCAGCGTGTCGCGCTCCAGATTCTCCGTATCCATCGGAATGGCCGCCAGCGTCACGCTGCGGCCATCGACCAGTTCCAGTTCGAGCGGCTCGCCCGCCACCCCGGCGCGCAGCAGCGTCAGCCGCAAATCCTGAAAAGACGGCGTATCGGTTCCATTGACGCGGCGAATTTCGTCGCCCGCCACCAGGCCGGCTTGTGCCGCCGGGGTGCCGCTGGGCGGCTCGCCGATCATCGGTTTCAGCGCGGGTAACCCATGAATAAGCAGTGCCCAGTAGAACAGGATGGCGAGCAGGAAATTGGCGATCGGGCCAGCCGCGACGATGCCGATGCGCCGCCACACCGTCGCGCGGTTGAAGCTGCGATGTGCTTCCGCCGCGGGCACTTCACCTTCGCGCTCGTCGAGCATCTTGACGTAGCCGCCAAAGGGTAGCGCGGCCAGTGTCCATTCGGTCTGGTCACGGCCCACGCGACGGCTGAGCAAAGGCTTGCCGAAGCCGACCGAGAAACGCAGCACTTTCACGCCGGCCAGCCGCGCTGCAAGGTAGTGGCCGAATTCGTGCACAACCACCAGAATGGCGATGGCAATCAGGAACCACAGTAGGGTGTGCAGTACGCTCATGCGCAGTGCGCCTCCAGATAGGCATCGGCGACGCTACGCGCCTGGCGGTCGGCTTCAAGCAGATCATCCAGGGTGTCGGCCGCACCGCCGGCCAGCGCGTCCAGCGTGTGGGCAATGCTGGCGGCAATGGCACCAAACGAGGCCGCGCCATCCAGGAAGCGCGCGACTGCGATTTCGTTGGCGGCATTCAGCACCGCCGACGCGTTGCCGCCCGCAGCCAGTGCGTCGAACGCCAGTTGCAGACAGGGGAAGCGCGCGGTGTCCGGCGCCTCGAAAGTCAGCTGCTTGCCCATCAATTCGAGCGCCGACACGCCGGCCTCGATGCGTTCCGGGAAGCCCAGCGCGTAGGCGATCGGCGTGCGCATGTCGGGCGTGCCCATTTGTGCGATTACCGAGCCGTCGGCGTATTCGACCATCGAATGGACAATGCTTTGCGGGTGCACCACCACCTTGATCTGCTCGGGGCGCGCGTTGAACAGCCAGCGCGCTTCGATCACTTCGAGTCCCTTGTTCATCAGGCTTGCCGAATCAACCGAGATTTTCCTGCCCATCACCCAGTTGGGGTGCGCAATCGCTTGCGCCGGCGTGGCAGCGGCAAT
>JBGSZD010000127.1:0-3637 GCA_041750575.1 Thiobacillus sp.
CCATCGATGGCCTGCCGCTGGTCGACAACCGCCTGACGCCTACACTCTTCCAGCGCGCCGCCAAGCGCGCCGGTTTCACCAGCAACATCGTACGCAAACCACTGAACAAGCTGAATCCTGCCCTGTTTCCGGCGGTACTGCTGCTCAACGGCGAGGAAGCCTGTGTTCTGCTGGGCTGGAAGGACGATGGCCAGACTGCGCGCGTGATCTTCGCCGAACTGGGCGATGCCGAGGTCACTTTGCCCCGCGATGACCTGATCGCCCGTTATGCCGGGCACGCGATCCTCGCGCGGCCCGAATTCCGCTTCGACGCCCGCACCCCGGAAGTGGGGCGGGTCAAGCACCGGCACTGGTTCTGGGGCACCTTGGCCGACAATGCGCCGCTCTACCGCGACGTGATGCTGGCGGCGTTCATGATCAATCTGTTCGCCGTTGCCCTGCCACTGTTCAGCATGAACGTGTACGACCGCGTCGTTCCTAACCATGCGATCGAAACACTGTGGATGCTGGCCCTCGGCGTGGTGATCGTGCTGGTGGCGGACGCGGTGCTGCGCACCATGCGCGGCTATTTCCTCGATCTGGCCGGCAGCCGGGTGGATGTCCGGCTTTCGGCCTACATCATGGAACGCGTACTGGGCCTGCGGCTGGAAAACCGTCCGCTGTCCACCGGCTCCTTCGCCGCCAACCTGCGCTCGTTCGAGACCATCCGCGATTTCATCACCTCGGCCACGGTCACCGCCTTCATCGACTTGCCGTTCGCACTGATCTTTCTGGTGGTCATCGGCTGGATTGCCTGGCCGCTGATCCTGCCCATCCTGTTCGGCATGCTGCTGCTACTGGCCTATGCCCTGACCGTGCACAGCAAGATGCACGAGCTGTCCGAAACCACCTATCGCGCGGGCGCCATGCGCAACGCCACCCTGGTCGAGAGTCTGGTCGGGCTGGAAGCGATCAAGGCACTGGGAGCCGAGGGCGTCATGCAACGCAAGTGGGAATCGAGCGCGAACTTCCTCTCGCGCGTCAGCGCGCAGCTCCGCCTGCTGTCGTCGTCCACCATCAACGGCGCGATGTGGGCGCAGCAATTCGTGAATGTGCTGGTCGTCGTGATCGGCGTATACCTGATCGCCGACTGCAAACTGACGCTGGGCGGGCTGATTGCCTGCAGCATGCTGGCTTCGCGCGCGATGGCCCCGATCGGCCAAGTGGCTGGCCTGCTGACCCAGTACCACAACGCAGCGACCGCGCTGCAATCGCTGGACAACATTCTGGAGCAGCCGGTCGAGCGCGGCGCGGACTCGAATTTCGTGAGCCGCCAGCATTTCACCGGCGAGATCGAATTCAAGGAAGTCGATTTCAATTACCCCGGCCAGGACAACGCCGCGCTGCGCAATGTCTCGCTGAAAATTCGCGCCGGCGAACACGTCGCGATTCTGGGCCGCGTCGGCTCCGGCAAGACCACACTGGAAAAACTCATACTGGGCTTGTACCGGCCCACTGCCGGCGCGGTGCTGGTCGACGGCATCGACCTGCGCCAGCTCGACCCGGCCGAACTGCGCCGCAACATCGGCTATGTACCGCAGGATGTCATGCTGTTTTACGGCAGCCTGCGCGATAACCTCACCATTTCCTCTCCCACCGCCGACGATGCCGCCGTGCTGCAGGCCGCGCAGGTGGGCGGCATCATCGAGTTCGTCAACAGCCACCCCCGGGGTTTCGACATGACGGTGGGCGAACGCGGCGAATCGCTGTCCGGCGGGCAGCGGCAAGCCGTCGCCATTGCGCGCGCCGTCATCAACGACCCGCCTATTCTGCTGATGGATGAGCCGACCGGCTCGATGGACCATTCCAGCGAGGAAGAAATCAAGCAGCGGATGCGTACCTTCGCCGCCGGCAAAACCATGATCGTGGTGACGCATCGCACCTCGCTGCTGGATCTGGTCGATCGCATCATCGTGATCGACGCCGGCAAGGTCGTGGCGGACGGACCCAAGGCGCAGGTCATCGAAGCTCTGCGCCAGGGCCGCATCGGGAAAGCCGCATGAGAGCCGGCCTTTTCTCGCTCATCTCCCGCTTTGCCAATGGCTCCGCAGGCTGGTCCAAACATACCCGGCCGCTGCTGGATCGCGCCTTTTCCCGCTGGATTCCGCCGCGTCCCGACGAATCGCTGAGCTGGACCGCCGATGCCGACTGGGCCCGACTCGATCAGGAACCGCTGCGCGCGCGTTATCTGCTGCGCTGGATCGCCGGCATTCTGCTGGTGCTGGTGCTGTGGGCCGCGTTTGCAACGGTGGACGAGGTTGTGCGCGGCAGTGGCAAGGTCATCCCCACGCGCCAGGTACAAGTGATCCAGGCGGTCGACGGCGGCGTCGTCTCGGAAATCCTGGTGCGCGAAGGACAAACCGTCCAGGCCGGGCAGTCGCTGTTCCGCATCGACGAGACGCGCTTCGTTTCCTCGCTGCGGGAAAACCGCGTGCAGTATCTCGCCTTGCTGGCCAAAGCCGCACGCCTGCGCGCGCTGGCCGAGAACACGCCTTTCAGGCTGCCTGCTGAGATCATCAAAGAAGATCCCACCCTGGTGGAGGAAGAGCGCAGCATGTACGACGCACGCCGCAACGAACTCGAAGCCCAGCTCAGCATCGCGCGGCAACAATTGACCCAGCGCAATCAGGAACTGATCGAAGTGCGCTCGCGCCGGGAAGAGGCGGCGAAAGGCTATGAACTCACCGCGCGAGAACTGGCGATGACCAAGCCGCTCGCCGCGTCCGGCGCGGTTTCGGATGTCGAACTGCTGCGGCTCGAACGCGATGTCGGCCGCTATCGCGGCGAACGCGACCAGGCTGCCGCCCAGACCGTGCGCCTGCAATCTGCAATTTCCGAAGCCTCGCGCAAGGTGCAGGAACAGGAAATCACGTTCCGCAATGAGATGCGCAACGAGCTGGCGGAGACCGTGTCCAAGTTGAACAGCCTTTCCGAGGGCAGCACGGCGCTGAGCGATCGCGTTCAACATGCCAACGTCAAATCACCGGTGAACGGCACCGTCAAGCGCCTGCTGGTGACCACCGTGGGCGGCGTGCTGCAGCCCGGCAAGGAAATCGTCGAAATCGTGCCGACCGACGATGCCCTGCTGCTGGAGGCGCGGGTTTCTCCCAAGGACATCGCCTTCCTGTGGCCCGGACAAAAAGCGACCGTGCGCTTCACCGCGTATGATTTTGCGATATACGGCGGCTTGGACGCCGTGGTTGACAACATCGGCGCGGATACCGTGACCGACGAAGACGGCAATGCGTTTTACAACGTGCGCGTGCGCACCCTGAAATCCTCGCTGGGCAAGGCCATGCCGATTCTCCCCGGCATGGTGGCGGAAGTAGACATCATGACCGGCCGGAAAAGCATTCTCACCTATCTGCTCAAGCCGGTGATCCGCGCCAAAACCCAGGCCTTCTCGGAGCGCTAGCCGGATGAAACGACCCATTTTCCTGACTCAACGCCCCGAGCCGATTCCGCGCTGGCTGGAGGCTTTCCCTGACGCCGTGGTGATGGCCGACCGTGATGCGGATGCCGCCACACTGGCGCATGCGCCGGTCGTCTGGGTGCATATGACTGGCGACGCGCAGGCCGACGCGGCACGCGTGAACGC
>JBGSZD010000128.1:0-4497 GCA_041750575.1 Thiobacillus sp.
TTCTCCTAAAGAAAAATGAATAACCAATTGTGGTTTGAAGCTCTGCAGAGCTGTCCTGCACGGATATGTGCTTGGGGGACAGCGCCCATTATCCAGACCCAGAACATCCCCACAAGCAAAGCTGTTGTTTTTTCCGTCACATGGCGGGAGAAGTGTTGTTTTGTTGCACCCAAACAACGAAATGCCCAAAGTGAGCGCCAGAAGAAGTCTCGGAGCCTGTCAATACGCCCAGTCGCCGGACACCTTGTTGGCAATCCGTCCATGATTACAATAGCCTGCACCACCAACTTTCCAAGGGAGAATTCCATGCGCTGGAAACAGGGGCGTCGCAGTGACAACATCGAAGACCGGCGCGGGATGGGCGTTGGCAGGAAAGGCTTGGTCGGAGGCGGCATCGGAACGATCGTGCTGGCGTTGGTGGCGATGTACTTCGGGGTGGACCCGTCGGTGGTGCTGAACCAGGTGGGCGATCAAGCGCCGACCCAGGAAGAACAACAGGCCACGTTCAGCCCGGAAGAGGAAAAGCTGAAGGAGTTCATGTCGGTGGTGCTGGCGGATACGGAAGATGTATGGGGGGCGCTGTTCAAGGGCTCGGGCCAGACCTACCAGCCGCCGAAGCTGGTGCTGTTTTCCGGCGCGGTGGAGTCGGCGTGCGGGTTTGCCGAGGCGGCGATGGGACCGTTTTACTGCCCGGCCGACCACAAGCTGTATCTCGACATGCAGTTTTTCAACGATCTGGCGCAGCGCCACGACGCGCCGGGCGACTTTGCGCAGGCCTATGTGGTGGCGCACGAGGTCGGCCACCATGTTCAGACGCTGCTCGGCATCTCTGAACAGGTGCACGCGGCGCGAAGCCGCGCCAGTACAACCGAGGGTAACGCGCTGCAGGTGAAGGTGGAACTGCAGGCAGACTGCTTTGCCGGGGTGTGGGCACACCATGCCCACAAGCAACGGCAGATCCTGGAACCGGGCGACACTGCGGAAGCGCTGGCGGCGGCAGCGGGGGTGGGCGATGACCGGCTACAAAAACAGGCGCGCGGGGTCGTGGTACCGGACTCCTTTACCCACGGCTCGTCGGAACAGCGGATGCGCTGGTTCAGCCGCGGCCTGCAAAGCGGCGACCCGGAGCAATGCGACACCTTCAAGGTGGCGCGCCTGTAAGACCATTCGCCCTATATATGCACATCTGGGTTGACGCCGATGCCTGCCCGGGCGTCATCAAGGACATCCTGTTTCGGGTGGCAGACCGGCTGAAGCTGCCGCTGACACTGGTGGCCAATCGTTTACTCAGAGTGCCGCCATCTCCGCACATCCGCGCGCTGCAAGTGCCGATGGGCTTCGATGTTGCCGACAACCATATTGTCGAGGCAGCCACACACGGTGACCTGGTGATCACGGCGGACATCCCGCTGGCGGCCGCGCTGGTTGAAAAGGGCGCGTTGGTCCTTGATCCGCGGGGGGAACGCTACAGTGCAGACAATATCCGCGAACGGCTGGCCATGCGCGATTTCATGGAAGGCATGCGCGGCGCCGGCGCGGACATTGCCGGACCGGCCGCCCTGTCGCAGGCTGACCGTCAGGCCTTTGCCCGTCAGCTGGACATGCTGCTGGCACAACGAAGAGCCGATTGACCCGTACCGGACCGATCAAAAAGCCCTACACCCAGCGCCCGCCCCCCATCAGTCCCACCATCAATCGTACGCCACTGTAAGCCAGCCACGACAGCAGGCGGCGCGGCCAGGCACGGCGCTGCCAATCGGCGGGGTCCAGTGCGACAGCATCGCTGGTCGCCTGGTGCAAGCGCTGCCGCAGGTCGCGTCCGAAAACCAGATCCTCGACCACGACATTCGCCTCGCGCGCCAGCAACAAACTGAACGGATCGATGTTGCTGGAGCCTACCGTCGACCAGTGTCCGTCGACCACAGCCACCTTGGCATGCAACTCGCTCGCCTGATATTCGTAAACGCTCACTCCGGCAGCGAGCAGGTCACGATACAGGGCGCGCGCGGCGGTTTGAAAAAAGGGATGGTCGGTGTGGCCCTGCATCAGCAGGTGCACCCGCACGCCACGCGCCGCCGCGTGCTTGAGCAACTTGCGGAAACGGTGTCCCGGCAGGAAATAGGCGCTGGCAATGAATATTTCCTCGCGCGCCATCGCCAGGGCTGCGAGATACACCCGCTCGATGTCACGCCGATGGGCGAAGTTGTCGCGCACGACAAATGCAGCGCGCACATGGCCGTCGGTCGGCCACGATGGCTTGATCAGCGGAGGGCTTTTTTCGCCTGCTTGCAACTGTGTCAAGGCGACCAGGCGCCACAGGTGCCGGACACTTTGATAGATGGGCTCAAGCAGCGGCCCCTGCACTTCGACGCTGAAATCAAGCCGCGGCGCGGCGAAACGCACCGGCTCGAAATCATCCATCAGATTCATGCCACCGACGAAGGCGATACGCGCATCGATCACCGCCAGTTTGCGATGCAGCCTTCGCAGATTGTGCGGATTGGAAAGCCAGCCGCTTACTATCGGGCGGTAGATCAGCACGCTGACGCCCCCTTCATCAAGGGCATCACGCCAGACGGCCGGCAAGTCGCGCGACCCCACGCCATCGACCAGCAGCCGCACCCGCACCCCGCGTTGTGCAGCGCGGATCAGTGCATCCCGCACCGCCCCGGCGCTCGGGTCGGCATTGAAAATGTAGGTCTCGAGAAGGACTTCGGATCGCGCGGCATCGATCGCAGCGACAAGCGCCGGAAAATACTCGGCGCCGTTCTGCAGCAGCCGCAGCCGGTTGCCGGAAACCGGATCGACGCCACGAAAGAAGAATCTGCTCAAGCGATTTTTCATGGGCTCAAGCTTATGCCGCTTCAGTGGCTAATCAGCCGCGGCCTGCTCCTTGCGGGTGAAAACAGCGGTCCGCATGGGGTCAGCGGCTGCGCTCGGTCATCAGGCCGGGCTGAGTTTGGCCGTCAGCGCGGCGTGATCGGAAATGCGGTGCCAGGCGTTGCCGGTGTGGACCTGGGCGGCCTGGATGGTGAAGCGCCGCACATAGATGCGGTCGAGCTGGAACATCGGCAAAAAAGACGGGTAACTGCGCGCGGACTTGCCGTGGTGGGCCTCGAACACCTCAGCCAGCCCCAGTTCGTCATGGAAATAACGGCCGACGCGCATCTGCCAGTCGTTGAAGTCGCCAGCCAGAATCAGCGGCGCATCGTCCGGCACCATCTTGTGCACGCGCGCCGCGATCATCGCCAACTGGCGCTTGCGCCCGCTTTCGGTCAGCCCGAGATGAACATTGATGCAGTGCACCGGCTCCGCGACTCCTGGCACCTCGATTTCGCAGTGCAACATACCGCGGCTCTCATAAGCGTGGGCGGAAATGTCCTCGTTTTCCCAATTGAGGATTTTGTAGCGCGACAGGATGGCATTGCCGTGGTGGCCGGTGTCGTAGACGCAGTTCTTGCCATAGGCGAAGTCGGTGTAGACCTGGCCAGCCAGGAACTCGTGCTGCGGCCGGCTCGGCCAGTGCTGGAAGCGGCTGGCGCGCAGGCCGTGGCCACCCTGCACTTCCTGCAGGAACACGATGTCGGTTCCCAATGTGCCCAGTCGGTCGCGCAATTCGTGCACGGTCAGTCGACGGTTGAATTGCGACAGGCCCTTGTGGATGTTGTAGCTGGCGATATGCAGCGGAGAAGTCATGAAGTGAATTATAAGCGCGCCGGCAACTGGCGGATGGCAGCCGCATTGCTGGGAGAAAAGCAGCGTTCCGCCGCCGCCGCCCACGGCAGCCAGAGGGCTTGCAAATGCTCATCTGGTGCCAGGGTGACGGGCTGCGGTGCGGGCAGACGCAGGCCGAACACATGTTCGGTGTTGTGGGTCACTCCCGGCGCGTAGCGGTGAAGCCAGCGCTGATAAATCTCATAACGGTTTTCGATGTCCCACGGCGCCAGTTCGAAGCGTGCCGCATCGAGCCCAGTCTCCTCGCGCACTTCGCGGATTGCGGTCTGTGTCAGGGTTTCGTTCGCGTCCTGCGAACCGGTGACCGACTGCCAAAAACCCGGCGCATCGGCGCGTTCCATCAACAGCACCTGGCCGTCGGCCGAGTAGATGACAACCAGTACCGAAACCGGGA
Source organism: Thiobacillus sp. (assembly GCA_041750575.1). GTDB lineage: Bacteria > Pseudomonadota > Gammaproteobacteria > Burkholderiales > Thiobacillaceae > Thiobacillus. Next base: position 4,130 of record JBGSZD010000128.1, read on the forward strand.
TCTTGTGCGCGATCAAACGATGCTGGCGTTGAGCGGGCTGCCTGTCGTCAGGATGGCGATCAGACGGTCGATGTTCGGATGCTTGCCCGGGTTAAGGGTGGCGTCCTCGGTGTGCTCGGCGAAAATCGCCAAGCCGTCGGCGGCGGCCTCGGCGTTGATCGAGCCGTACTGCTGCACGAGATGGGCATACACTCGGAAGGACCCGGCGGTGCTAGGGGAGTTGGCGATAGTCGCCACCTCGGTGCCGGACGCGTCAGTCAGTACCAGTTTTTCACCGTCGAACTCGGGCAGGGTTTTCAGGATATCGGCGAATTTCATGCCGCCTTGTCGGCCGCCGCCGCAGTGTTGCGCAGCCGAATGTGCAATTC